>JABJBD010000036.1 GCA_018668795.1 Candidatus Puniceispirillum sp.
ATCGACCTTCGGTCGGATGATGCTTGATGCCGCGATCATCCATCGACCTTCGGTCGGATGATGCTTGATACCGCGATCATCTATTGACCTTCGGTCGGATGATGCTTGATACCGCGATCATCTATCGACCTTCGGTCGGATGATGTTTGATACCGCGATCATCTATCGACCTTCGGTCGGATGATGCTATGCAATCTCAAAAACACCATCAATTTCGACAAGGCAGTTCAGCGGCAGGGCATTTGTGCCAACCGCGAAACGTGCATGACGTCCAGCATCGCCAAAGGCTTCGACCATCAGATCTGATGCGCCATTCACGATGGCAGGCTGGCCGTTGAAATCATCAGCCGAGGCCACAAAGGCACCAAGTTTGACCACGCGTGTGACGCGATCCAGATCACCGCCACAGGCAACTTTAACCTGGGCAATCAGATTGATTGCACAAATACGCGCCTGTTCAATCGCATCTTCGGGGGTGGCATTCTTTCCAACAGTGCCGGTGGCTGTCAGTTTGCCATCAACAAAAGGCACCTGACCAGACACGAAAACCAGATTGCCAGTTACCACAAAGGGGACATAATTTGCCGCCGGTGCCGGTGCATCGGGAATTGTTATTCCCATTTCGTTCAAACGTGTTTCGACCTTGCTTGCCATGATTTCAAGTTCCCTTATTTTCGATGAGGCTGATATAATTTATATGTCGAACGTCGCATAAACATTGGCTAAGGACAAGCCATTCTGGTGCCTGTTCTGCCCTAAATCAGATCAGAAAAAAGCCTCATACCCGGAGGTATGAGGCCAGTTCTGCAGGTTGCTCTGCAGGGAGAGACTAACTACATCCCGTGGTGCCACCACAGGTATTACATTTCAGGCAGGTGCCATTGCGAACAAGGGTGAAGTTCTGACATTCAGGACAGGCTTCACCTTCATACCCTTGAATACGGGCTTGCTGAACGCGTTCAATAGCAACATTTGATCCCTTGCCATCGCTGGTCACGGTGCCTGATTGGGTGCTGGCCGCCGGTGCTTCGGAGGTTCGCATAGTTGTGATGCTGGCGGTTTCTGAGACAGGTTCATTAACCGATTCAGCGATAGCCGCCGCGCCATTATTTGAATAAACAACCAGACCCTGTTTGCGGATAAAGCCACGGCTGGTGGCCTTGTTTACAAGCTCGGATTGGTTTTCGCCGCTTCCGGTTGTGGTTACGTCAAGATCTTCGCGATTCACATGCCCGAGATCGTGCCGATCAAGATATGAAATCGCTAGCTCGCGGAAGGTGTAATCAAGAATCGACGTTGACATCTTGATCGCATCATTACCGGTGACTATACCTTGTGGTTCAAAACGGGTGAAGGTAAAGGCTTCGACGAATTCTTCAAGCGGGACACCATATTGCAGGCCAATTGAAACCGCGATAGCAAAGTTATTCATCAATGAGCGGAAGGCAGCGCCTTCTTTGTGCATATCGATAAAGACTTCGCCGATCCGGCCATTTTCATATTCACCTGTCCGCAAATAGACTTTGTGCCCGCCAACGCTGGCTTTCTGGGTGTAGCCTTTGCGGCGATCAGGCAGACGATCACGTTCAGCGCGAACAATGCGCTCGACCACTTTCTCGATCACTTGTGGCGCGGCTGCGGCCATCGGTGTTGCAAGGGCGGCAACAGCTTCATCATCATCATCTTCAATGTCTTCGACAAGGCCAGATGATAAAGGCTGGCTGAGCTTTGATCCGTCACGGTAAAGGGCATTGGCTTTCAGGCCAAGACGCCAAGACAGCATATAGGCCGCGCCGCATTCTTCAACCGTGGCCGCATTTGGCATATTGATGGTTTTCGAAATGGCACCCGAAATGAAGGGCTGGGATGCAGCCATCATGGTGATGTGGCTGTCAACGGACAAGAAACGCTTGCCAATCCGGCCACAGACATTGGCACAATCAAAGATAGGCAGATGCTCGTCTTTGAGGTGTGGTGCGCCTTCGAGTGTCATGGATCCGCAGACATGTATATTGGCAGCTTCGACAGCGTCTTTGTCAAACCCAAGCGACTCAAGCATGTTGAATTCAAAGTCATTCAGCTGTGCATCAGAAAAGCCCAGCGTGTCTTTGCAGAAAGCATCGCCAAGGGTAAAGCGGTTAAAGACGAATTTCACGTCAAAGGCGCTTTCCATCGCGGCTTCGATTTTTGCCAGCTCGGCATCGCCAAAACCTTTGTCTTTAAGCGCGCTGACCGAAATCGACTGGCAGTTTTTCAATGACCCCGCACCAACGGCGTAATTGATAATGTCTTTGACCTGATCCTTGTCATAACCAAGCTTGGCCAAGGCCTCAGGCACAACACGGTTGATGATTTTGAAATAACCACCGCCCGCCAGCTTTTTGAATTTTACGATCGCAAAATCCGGCTCGATGCCCGTGGTATCGCAATCCATGACCAAACCAATGGTGCCTGTCGGGGCGATAACGGTGGCCTGCGCGTTGCGATAACCATGCTTTGTGCCCAGATCAACAGCCTTGTCCCACGCTGCCTTTGCGGCGGTGACCAGATTCTGGTCAGGACATGAGTCTGCGTCAAGCGGCACTGGTAGAATCGCCAGACCCTTATAGCCAGATGTTTTGCTATGCGCGGCCAGACGATGATTTTTCATCACCCGCAGCATATGTTTGGCGTTTTTCTTATATTGCGGGAAGGCGCCAACCTCAGCCGCGATTTCAGCAGATGTGGCATAGGATATGCCGGTCATGATCGCCGAAATAGCACCGCAGATCGCACGACCTTCATCACTGTCATATGAATGACCTTGCGCCATCAGCAAACCACCAATATTGGCAAAGCCCAGACCCAATGTCCGATATTCATAGGATAGCTGGGCAATTTCCTTTGACGGGAACTGCGCCATTAATACCGAAATTTCCAAAGTGAGCGTCCAGAAACGACAACCATGTTCAAACATGTCGATGTCGAATGTGCCGTCTTTCTTGCGGAATTGCATCAGGTTCAATGACGCCAGGTTACAGGCAGTGTCATCAAGGAACATATATTCCGAGCATGGATTTGATGCGTTGATGCGACCACCTTCGGGACAGGTATGCCAGTCATTGATGGTGGTGTCATATTGCAAGCCCGGATCAGCACAAGCCCACGCTGCATGGGCAATTTTCCCCCATAGATCTTTGGCCTTTATGGTTTTTGCAACACCATCATCGCGGCGTTTGATCAAATTCCAATCACCATCGTCAAGCACAGCCTGAAGATAGTCATTGCTGACCCGCACCGAGTTGTTTGAATTCTGACCAGCGACAGTCAGATAGGCTTCTGAATCCCAGTCTGTGTCATAGGTTTTGAATTCGATTTCGGTATAGCCTTGCTGAGCGAACTGAATCACGCGCTGGACATAATTTTCCGGAATCATCGATTTGCGCGCTGAGATGATTGCCTTGCGCAGAACTTTATTGATCTTTGGGTCAAAGCGCTCGTCATCATCCAGCCCATCGGTAATCTGGCAGGCTGCCATGACTTCGCCCATGTGTTTTTGCGCCAGCTTCGAACCAGCAACAAGCGCGGCAACCTTTTGTTCTTCAACAACCTTCCAATCGACATATTCTTCAATGTCCGGATGGTCGATATCAACAGTCACCATTTTTGCGGCGCGGCGGGTCGTGCCGCCAGACTTGATAGCGCCTGCCGCCCGGTCACCAATGCGCAAAAAGCTCATCAGGCCAGAAGATTTGCCACCACCGGACAGATTTTCACCCGAACCACGAAGGCGGCTGAAATTTGATCCTGTGCCTGAACCATATTTAAACAATCGGGCTTCGCGCACCCACAAATCCATGATGCCGCCATCATTGACCAGATCGTCACTGACGGACTGAATGAAGCAGGCATGGGGCTGTGGGTGCTCATAAGCGCTTGCCGAGCGTGTGAGTTTGCCAGTTTCAAAATCAACATAGTGATGCCCCTGGCTTGGGCCATCGATGCCATAAGCCCAATGCATACCGGTATTGAACCATTGTGGTGA
>JABJBD010000108.1 GCA_018668795.1 Candidatus Puniceispirillum sp.
GTTTTTTAGTTCTTTTGTATTATGCCTATGTATATGGGCACAACAGACTCACATGACGCGGAAAACAGAAAACCGCACCAACGCATCGACAAAGACCTTGGCAAGGCGGGTCACCGCAAACGCATGCGTGCGCGCATTCTTGATAAGGGCGCTGACAGTTTGACTGAACTCGAATTGCTCGAGGTTATGTTATATGCAGGCAATGCCCGTCGAGACACTAAGCCACTGGCAAAAAATTTAATCAAAAAATTTAAATCATTATCTGGCGTTCTGCGTGCCGAAACCCATGCATTGCGAACGGTTGATGACATGGGAGATGCCTATATCGCAACAATCAAACTGTTCGAAGCTGTTGGTATGCATGTGGCGCATTCTCGGATTAAAGATCAGCCCATTTTAACCAACTGGGTTCAGGTACAGGAATATTGTATCAACCGGTTAGCGCATCAGCCAATTGAACATTTCGTTATATTATGCCTTGATAATCAAAATCGGTTGATCGCCGAGGAAACGCTTTCAAAAGGCACCGTTGACCAAACCTCCGTCTATGTTCGCGAGGTGGTCAATGTTGCGTTAAAACATCACGCGCAATCAACAATAATGCTGCATAATCATCCAAGCGGTGAAGCCGAGCCATCACCCGCAGATATTGAAATGACTGCGGCCATTCAAGACGCGCTCAACATTATGTCTATTACCTTGCACGATCACTTGATCGTCGCAGGAAAGCAATGTGTCAGCTTGAAAAACCTTGGGTATCTGTGACCTATGTAACCACGTAAATTCAACTTACTGCCCACTGGTAATATCGTCGATTTTCTTTTTCGCCTTCCGCGTCATCTCACCTGCATTGCGACTTGCTTTCAACAAGCTAGGTCGCGCACTGTCCAGCGCCTTATGTGCCACTTCACCTGCTTTTTTCTGCACCGCAGGATTCCGCGCGGCTGTCATCAATGCACCTAAAATCAACCTTTTTATCAGCATCTTGTGTTTCCCTACCAATATTAACCACAAATTGTGGTTCTTGGCTGGCTTTTCCAGATATCAAATGTTACAACCACACTTCCTACAACGCAAAGGATTTTAGACGAATGATTCCGCGGTATTCCCGACCGGAGATGACCTCCATATGGTCAGAGCAGAGTAAGTTCCAAATTTGGTTTGAAATAGAAGCTCACGCATGTGATGCGCAAGCGCAATTAGGGGTTATACCCGCCGCCGCCGCCGCCGCTGTCTGGAAGCGTGGCAAATTCGATATTGATCGCATCAATGAAATCGAACGTGAAACCAAACATGATGTTATCGCATTTCTGACAAATCTTGCCGAATATGTTGGTGACGAAGCGCGGTTTGTGCATCAGGGCATGACGTCATCTGACGTGCTTGACACGACACTTGCAGTGCAAATGACGCGGGCTTCCGATCTTATGCTTTCTGGCATCGACCGCCTGCTGATAGCGCTGGATAAGCGTGCCAAGGAACATAAATATACCCCAACAATTGGGCGTAGCCATGGTATTCACGCCGAACCAACGACCTTTGGCCTGAAGCTGGCAACATTCTATGCTGAATTTAAACGCTGTCGCAAACGCTTGGAACAGGCACGCGAGGAAATAGCGACCTGTGCTATTTCGGGCGCGGTTGGCACCTTTGCCCATATCGACCCATCTGTTGAGCAACATGTTGCCGATAAAATGGGGTTGCATGTAGAGCCTGTCTCAACGCAGGTCATTCCCCGTGACCGACACGCCATGTTCTTTGCGGTGCTTGGTGTTATTGCCAGTTCTGTTGAACGGCTAGCTACCGAAATCCGCCATATGCAAAGAACCGAAGTGCGCGAAGCCGAAGAATTTTTCTCGGCTGGCCAAAAAGGGTCATCGGCGATGCCGCATAAACGCAATCCGGTGTTGACTGAAAACTTGACTGGCATTGCCCGAATCGTGCGGGCAGCCGTAACCCCTGCGCTTGAAAATGTTGCGCTTTGGCATGAACGGGATATTTCACATTCATCCGTCGAACGTGTATTTGCTCCCGATGCAACTGTGGCGCTTGATTTTGCCTTGCACCGCCTTTCAGGCGTAATAGAGAACCTTTTGGTTTATCCTGAGAATATGCAGGCCAATCTCGATCAGCTAGGTGGGCTTGTCCATTCACAACAAGTTCTTCTTGCCCTCACTCAAAAAGGCGCAAGCCGCGAAGATGCCTATACGATGGTGCAACGTAATGCGATGCAAATCTGGGCTGATGGTGGCAGCTATCTGGACAAACTGAAAGCCGATGATGAGGTCGCAAAATTTCTATCGTCTGATGACCTTGAAGCTTTATTCGATCTTGACCAGCATTTTCAGCATGTTGACACTATTTTCGACCGCGTGTTCACCTAAGGAATAGCCATGACAAACGCCCCATCAAACACGCGTAAAATGCTTTATGAAGGCAAAGCAAAGGTCATCTTTGAAGGGCCTGATGATGGCACCTTGATTCAATATTTCAAGGATGATGCCACCGCCTATAACGCCCAGAAAAAGGACGTTATCAAAGGCAAAGGCATTTTAAATAATTATATCAGTGAACATATCATGCAGGCCGTTGGTGCAATGGGTATTCCAACGCATTTTCTGGCGCGGATCAATAATCGGGAACAGCTCATAAGGCAGTTGGAAATTGTCCCTATTGAAGTGATTGTTCGTAATGTAGCGGCTGGATCAATTTGTAAGCGCCTTGGCCTTGAAGAAGGTGAAGAGCTTCCACAGACATTGATTGAATTCTGTCTAAAAGATGACGCCCTTGGTGATCCGGTCATTGCACCTGAACATATTTTTACCTTTGGCTGGGCAACGCCCGAAGAACTGGAAACAATCTGCGAAGATACCTTGCGCATTAATGATTTTCTGTCCGGTATGTTTCATGCGATTGGTGTAAGGCTGATCGATTTTAAACTGGAATTTGGCCGTATCGAAATTGACGGTGACATCGAAATCATTCTGGCTGACGAGATCAGCCCCGATAATTGCCGCCTGTGGGACATACACACCCATGAAAAAATGGATAAAGACCGGTTCCGCCGTGACCTTGGCGGCTTGATCGAAGCGTATCAGGAAATAGCAAACCGTCTTAATGTCAGCATACCCGATATCAGCAAAATTGACTCATAAACCATAACAATATTCGACCCAACCAAATCAATCACAATCAAAGGCAGATAGATGCAAGTCGTTGTAAATATATCGCTAAAAGAAGGGGTTCTTGACCCGCAAGGCCGCGCCATTGAACATTCTCTTCGCGGACTGGGCTTTCAGGAAGTTAGTGAAGTGCGCGTTGGCAAACAGATAACGCTTGATATTGACGAAGCTGATCCTGCACGGCTTCACCAGCGTGTGGCACGCATGTGCGAAACATTGCTGTCAAACACCGTTATCGAAGACTACGTCATTGAAATCGTGGAACAGGAATAGGCCGTAGCATGAGCATGTCAGCAATGCGCGTTGTAATCGCCGTTTTCCCCGGATCAAATTGTGACCGCGATATGATGGTCGCCATGGAACAGTTGACAGGTCGCCGTCCGCAGCTTGTCTGGCACAAGGAAACCACCTTGGATCCGGTTGATTTGATTATCATTCCGGGCGGATTTTCATTCGGTGATTATCTACGTTGTGGTGCTTTGGCTGGCCGGTCACCTGTGATGGACGCGGTGATGGATCATGCCGCACGTGGCGGCGCTGTCCTTGGCGTTTGTAATGGCTTTCAGGTACTGACTGAAACTGGCATGTTGCCCGGCGTTTTACTGCGCAATGCAGGTCTGAACTATGTATGTCGTGACACACGCATAAAGGTTGGCGACACCATCGCATCCCCATTCACCAGCGGTCTGGCCGTTGGTACCGAACTCACCATTCCCGTTGCCCATAATGAGGGCAACTATTTTGCTAGCGACGACGATCTAAACCGGCTCGAAGATAATGGCCAGATAGCCTTCACCTATGTTGAAAGCGATATTCACGGTCCTGCAAATCCGAATGGCGCGGCCAAAGACATTGCGGGTATCGTTTCGCCCAATGGTCGCGTTATGGGCATGATGCCGCATCCTGAGCGTGCCATGACCCCTAGCATAGGCGGCGGTGATGGTGCGTTACTATTATCAACATGTCTGGAGGCACTGGCATCATGAATATGGACACTGACATGATGACCTTTGAACATGCCGCCTCTATGGGGCTATCCGAGGATGAATGGCAACTCATCACGAAACGGCTTGGACGCGTTCCAAACCTATGCGAGTTGGGTATTTTTTCGGCGATGTGGTCAGAACATTGTTCGTATAAATCGTCTAAACGCTGGCTCAAAACCTTACCTGTTGATGGCGCGCATGTTATAGAAGGGCCTGGTGAAAATGCGGGCGTTGTCGCCATAGGTGACGGGCTGGCGGCGGTCTTTAAAATCGAAAGCCATAATCATCCATCCTTTATCGAACCCTACCAAGGCGCGGCAACGGGTGTTGGCGGCATTTTGCGTGATGTCTTTACCATGGGCGCTCGCCCTGTTGCCTTGCTGAACGCGCTACGCTTTGGCGCGGCTGACCATGAAAAAACCCGTCATTTACTAAGCGGTGTGGTTTCGGGCATTGGCGGCTATGGCAATTGCATAGGCATTCCAACTGTGGGTGGCGAGGTTAATTTCGACCCATCCTATAATGGCAATATTCTGGTAAATGCAATGGCTGTTGGCCTTGCCAATAGCGACCGTATTTTCAGATCAGCCGCAACGGGAGCTGGCAATCCGGTTATTTATGTTGGCGCGAAAACAGGCCGTGATGGCATTCATGGCGCAACCATGGCATCAACCGAATTTTCCGATGAGACCGAATCCAAACGTCCCACGGTTCAGGTTGGTGATCCGTTCACTGGCAAATTGCTGATGGAAGCCTGTCTGGAACTAATGGCGTCTGATTCTGTACTTTCCATTCAAGATATGGGCGCCGCTGGCCTGACCTCATCTTCGGTCGAAATGGCGTCAAAAGGTGGCCTTGGTATGGAAATCGACCTTGATCTGGTGCCTGCCCGAGAAGAACAGATGAGCGCCTATGAACTGATGTTGTCCGAATCTCAGGAACGCATGCTGATGGTGCTAAAACCTGATGCAACAGATGTGGCGCGTGCTATTTTTGATAAATGGGATCTCGATTTCATGCCCATTGGTCAGGTTACTGACACTGGGCGTCTTATCCTGTTGAAAGATGGTGGCACCGCTTGTGACATTCCTATTGCCCCCTTGGTTGACGATGCCCCTGAATATGATCGCCCACAGGCTGATGTGCCATCCCGTCCGGTTATCAAAACCGCCGATATTGCAGAAACAGGTCCTATCAGTGATGTTCTGCGAAAACTTATGGGAACAAGCGATCTAGCCAGCCGACGTTGGATTTACGAACAATATGACAGTCAGGTAATGGCCGACACGATCGCTGGTCCCGGCGGTGATGCAGGCCTTATCCGCGTTCATGGCACTGACCGTGGCCTAGCTATGACTACGGATTGCACACCTCGCTATGTTGAGGCTGACCCGAAAACAGGCGGCGCACAAGCTGTTGCCGAAGCCTATCGAAACATCACCTCGGTTGGGGCAACACCACTTGCCATTACCAATAATCTGAATTTTGGCAATCCTGAAAAACCGGAAATCATGGCACAACTGGCACAGTCGGTTGTCGGTATGGGCGAAGCCGCAA
>JABJBD010000129.1 GCA_018668795.1 Candidatus Puniceispirillum sp.
AGAGATGAAGGCACGGGGCTATGATCCCTATTATGCGGGGGCGATCACTGCGGCCTCCTCAATGATCGGGCCAATCATACCCCCATCAATTATCATGATTATCTATGGTGGCCTGACAGGTGCATCAGTCGCGGCCCTGTTCATTGCAGGAGTTGTGCCCGGTTTACTGCTGGCCGTTTCGCTAATGGTCATGAACGCGGTCATCGCGCATGTCAAAGGACACCCCGGCGGCGCGTCTGACGATCTGCCACGGTTCTTGCCCAGCTTGCTGAACGCAGCACCCGCTATTTGCCTACCTATTGTGATCCTTGGCTCACTTGTGTTCGGATTGGCAACGCCAACGGAAGGGTCAGCCATTGCAGTCTTTTTCGCGCTCATCGCGGGCCAATTCTACAAAGGCTTAAACTGGAAGATGATCTTTGAGGCGGTTGAAGCAACGGCAAAGATGACAGGCACGATCTTTATCATTCTGGCAGCGATTTCTGTGCTGGGGTATCTCGCTGGGCAACTTGGCTGGTCACAGGCGCTTGCGACATGGGTCGACTCTTTCGGACTGACGGGCACAAACTATCTGTTTTTCCTCGTAATTATCTTCCTCATTGCAGGCATGTTCATGGATACCCCCGTGGCGTTAACCCTGTTGATCCCGCTCTTTGCACCACAAGCCATGGAACAAGGCATAAGCCCGATCCAACTGGGCATCGTGTTGTGCTTTAACCTATGCGTTGGTCTGATTACCCCGCCATTGGGTAAATGCCTGGTGGTCGTGTCGGCTCTGACAAACCTCAATTACTGGCGGCTGGCTTACGCTGTGCTGCCCTTCATTTTCGTTCAGGTGCTTTTGTTGCTTGCTCTGGTTTATTGGCCGGCGCTTAGCCTCACACTGCCGCGCCTGTTTGGATTTTCCGTGAACTAACCAAAACTAAGGGAGGACTATCAATGAAACTTAAGACACTGACAATTGCGGCTCTACTCGCGATGGCTACATCTGCATCTGCTGAGGTCAAAATTGCACTGGACAGCAAGCCGGATCTGGAAACATCAGGTTCGTATAACTGGGCATTCGCTTTTGGCACAGCACTGAAAGCCGCAGGCATGGACGTGCGTGAAATGCCACGTGGCTCTGTTGGCAACGAAGCCGAAAAATTCGATCAGGTCTCGACTGGCTTGCTTGAAATCTCACTTTCAGATGTGCGCGCTGTCGCTCAGGTAGACCCGTTTATCTATGGGGTCCGTCTGCCATACATCTTTGAAAACATAGATCATATGGACCGCACACTGGCTGCGGGGGATGTCTACACCCGCATCAATGAAAACCTAGCGGAACAAGATGCAATCCTTTTGGCACTGGCACCGCTTGGGCCAGCATCCGGCGTGATCACGACCACTCAGGCTGTGCGTTCACCAGCTGATATGGCGTCATTGCGTATGCGTGCATTGGACGATGCGCAGATTGCGATGTATCAAGCTTGGGGGTCCAGCGGCACCATCGTGCCTTGGGGTGAAGTCCCTGCTGGCCTGCAAACGGGCGTGATTGACGGCTATTTGAATTCACCGTTCATTCCTGTGATGTTTGGTCAAACAGACTTCATCAAAAACTTTGCCGATGCAGATGTAATCTGGCCACTGCGGGCCGTCATCGCATCCAAAGATTGGTACGATGGTTTGTCTGATGCGGATCGTGCAAGCGTTGATGCCGCCGTTGACACCGCAGATGCGGCCGCACGCGCATGGTTGGCAGATGCATCGGTCAACGGATTGCTCGCGCTTGAAGAAAATGGCGTGACAGTTCAGCGCCTGACACCAGAAGAGCGCGCGGTTTTCCGCGAAGCGTCTCTGCCGGTCTACGATTCAGACCTGATGACAGCAGAGGATACCGCGCTGTGGAAGTCCTTGTCTGACGATAACCGCTAAACACTTGGGCGGGCCGTGCACTACGGCCCGCCATCTTTTGAAATAGGATTATGAAGATGCGTCATATCATCATCAGCACCAGTGATTGCTTGCATTTTGTGATGCGCCGCGTAGCCGTTTTTGCGGTCTGTCTGATGTTCGTGACGGTCGTGGTCCAGATCATCGCGCGCTATGTCTTCTCCTCGCCCCCAGTGTGGACCGAAGATGTCGCCCGCTACGCGATGGTATGGACAGGGCTGCTCGGAGCCACGCTGTCATTTAAGACGCAGTCAGATGCTGTGTTGATGCAAAGTGTGTTTCCCGACCCGCCGCATGGTCTCGCCTTTTTTGCAAAAGCCGTCCAAAGCGTGGCGGTACTGACCTTTATCCTGCCAGTCATCTACTTTTGCTTTGTCGGACTACGAGGCGGTTTTGCAAAAGGGTATCTTGCACGGCAATCAGGTCTGACTGCTGATACCCTTGGCATCCCCATGGCATGGATATCTGTGGCGGTCCCTGTGTCGATGATCATTATTCTCATTCACCTCTTCGCGCGGTGGGCTGGCGACGATACTGTAGAAGAAACTGCCGCACAGCTTGATTAAACTCTCTATTTTTGGTCGCCTGTAACGTCAGCGCCCAGCCTGTCAGCTATGGCAAGCGCGAAAGGAAGATATCATGTATCATGAAAACTATTTGGGCGAGGCATTACGTGCTGCCAGCTTGGGCGCGGACCAAAGCCTATTCTTGCAAAATCATCAGACGGATGATGCGGTCACATATCAGGCCTTCTTTGCCAACGCCGAACGTATGGCGCAGGTCTTGGTAGAAACTGGTGTTGCACCAGGTGACAAGGTTGCCGTTCAGGCACCAAAAACCGTCGCGATGTTGGAGCTTTATGTCGCGACAGTCTTGGCTGGCGGCGTATTTCTACCCCTCAACCCAGCCTATACTACCAGTGAAATTACCTATTTCCTCACCGATGCGGAACCACGGATACTGGTGTGTGATCCGATGCGCGAGGGTGAACTTTCGCCTGTTGCAAAACAAGCGGGTGTTTCGGAGGTGCTGACGATTGGTGCCAATGAA
>JABJBD010000200.1 GCA_018668795.1 Candidatus Puniceispirillum sp.
CTTGTCAGCGTGAAGATGAAGCCATTGGACTTGCTGCGCGGTTAGATGAGATGAACAAAGAGCGTCGTAGTATCGAAGAAGATATTCGCGCCCATGCCATGGATCGTGCCAGTGCGCAAACCAATAATCATGTTCTGGTGGTTGGTGATGAGGATTGGCATGAAGGCGTTATTGGGATTGTTGCGGGGCGCCTGAAAGACCGTTTTGCCAAGCCAGCCTGTGTGATTGCTTTTTCGCCTGATGGGCTGGGCAAGGGGTCAGCGCGAAGCATTTCCGGTTTTGCGATTGGTAATGCGATTATTGCAGCGCATCAAAGGGGATTGCTTGAAGGCGGCGGCGGGCATGATATGGCGGCGGGTTTTTCGATTATGAAAGACAAACTGGCTGCATTTCAGGCATTTATGAATCAACGCCTGCTGGATGATTTAAAAGGTGAGATTCCTAAAGTGACACATAAAGTCAGTGCTATGTTGAGCGTGGCGGGATGCCAACCCGAATTATCAGACTGGCTTGATAAGTTGGGGCCTTATGGCAGCGGTAATCCGGAACCACGTTTTGTCTTGCCTGATTGCCGCATCAAGAATATCCGCCTTGTTGGCGATGCTGGGGCGCATTTGTCCTGTCGAATTGACGATGGCAGTGGCACCACGCTTAATGCCATTGCCTTTCAGGCTGGTGGCACCCCCATTGGCCAGTTGTTACAGCAAGCGGCTGATGGGCGTTATCTGCATGTGCTAGGTAAATTGCGGCGTGACCGGTACCGAGGTGGCCGTGCCATGCAAATTGAAATAGAAGATGTGGCGACACCCCCCTTAGCTTTTGCCCGATAAAACAAGCAGAAAACCTGCCATTAGGCGGATTTTTGTGCGTTTAAGAGCCTTCGTATATTTATTTATTGTGTTTGGCGCGAAATCGGCTTGATTTGGCCGCGTTATTTGACTAATACAACCTCACTTGCCTTTATGTCCCGTTCGTCTAGAGGCCTAGGACACCGCCCTTTCACGGCGGCAACAGGGGTTCGAATCCCCTACGGGATGCCAAGTTTTTTCTGGTATTAAATCAAACCTATCAAAACGTTCATTCTGCATTTTGGACGTGTTTTGGTGTGTTATCTATTTGGTATCGGTGCCGTCCGTGGCTTCATATTGAGCGAAGTTACGCTGATTGCGTCCCATTATATAGTCGCCAGCACTGATCGGTGGATAGGTTCCTATATCAGCGTCAGGGTCAAAATCACGTGGGTCGATTATGGCGTCACTTGCCGGATCACAAAAAATGGGGATAGAAAACCGGTTCTGACTAGACCGGTTCAGCACCCGATGTTTGGTTGAGATCAGCATCCCATTCGTCCAGCGTTCCAGAAGATCACCAATGTTACAGACTAATGTGCCGTCAATCGGTGTTGCTTCAATCCATTCGCCATCGCGTCTTTGCACCTGCAAACCACCCAGATTGTCCTGCATCAATATTGTCAGAACGCCAAAATCAGAATGCGCGGCGGCGCCAAATCTTTCGGCGTCAATGTCTGTCTTATTCAAGGTGGGGTAATAGACCAGTTGCCCGCGACCTAGCGGTTTTTGATAAGCCGCGTGAAACATGTCGGCAGATTGGCCAAGACCAATAGCCAGTGCCGCCAGAATTTTCCGGCTGAGGTCAAGCACTGCATTATAATAGGGCATAATATCACGACGCAGGAAAGGTGCGACATGATCTGGCCATTGATTAGGGTGCACCATTGGTAAACCCGCTATGACATCAGGGTCGTCATCAGTAACATCAAGCCCCCAGAAAAACACTTCCTTGGCATCATAGGTTTTTGATCCTTCAAGATTAGCCATGCCTTGCGCCATCCAGCCGCGTTGATGTTGATTAACTTCAATGCTGGTTTTGTCGCTGACAGGTAAGGCAAAGAAACGGCGTGAGGCCGTAAAAGCCTTGGCACATATTTCAGCGGCAATACCATGATTGCTTATGTAGAAAAACCCTATGGTTTTCGCTGTATGAACAAGCTCTGCGGCAATTTGCGTTCGCCCTTGTTCGGTATCAATAGCGCTAAGGTCTATGACAGGTATATCTTCAAAATTTACCAAGCCGGCTTTGGCATATCCGGGCGTTTTCATATCAGGCACGACAGTACCTCTGTGATAAAAGCCATAGTTGATTGTTAATGATAATACGACTTAACGATTTGCGTGTCGAGATTGTGCAGAACAGTCAGAATATCATAAATTTCAATGCCAAGTTCTGCTTTTAAAGCAGCTTTGTAAGGTGGCAGATTGGTACATTCAAGCAAGAGCGCATCAATAGGTGTTTGTGCGATCATTGCGCGAACAAGGTCAATGATTTCTGTTTCAGCGCGGTGGCGGTCTATATGAACGCCATTCTGGCTGATGATTTGATGTAGATGCGAAGCAGGCGGCATACCAACAACGGGGCCTTTAAACCCCGCCATAGCCTCAGCGTAGGCGGGTTTGCCAAGGATGCCGGCATCAAAGGTCAGAATGCCTAGTCTGTGACCATATATTGCTGTCAGACGTGGTAGGTCAATCAAAGCGGATCCAATGAATGGCAAGCGCGTCCGGCTGGCCAAATGGTTTTGCCAGTAACATAAAAACCCGCAAGATGTAGTGATAACATCACCATCGGCTGCGGTATGATCAATCTTGTCAATCGCCGCTTCAAAACCGCTGATATTTGTACGTTCAGGATGATCGGTGACAATATCTTTTACCGTGGCAGCAGGTATGGTCACTATCTCAACCGTGCAGTCATAGCTATCAGGTGAGGCGACATCTCCAGGCAGGCGCGTAAAGGCCGTATCAAGCTGCAAGACTGTCAATTTTGCCATAACGACCTCTGTTCTCCGTCCGGTCTAGCTTGATGGCCCCTGACGTACATTATCCGGTAGCCATGTAGCAAGTTCTGGCCAGATTACCAGAATGATGACCATTAACACCATCAGCAACACCATTGGAATAGCGGTACGTGCGATATAGGAAATTTCATGTTTGGTCATACCTTGCAGAACAAACAGATTGAAACCAATAGGCGGTGTAACTTGCGCCATTTCAACAACGACAACAACAAAGACGCCAAACCATATCACATCTATGCCAGCTTGCCGGATCATCGGCTCGACAATCGCCATGGTCAGAACAACCGAGGATATGCCGTCTAAAAACATACCAAGGATAATGTAAAAAACTGTCAAAGCGGCAATAAGCACGATTGGTGATAATTGCATATCATCAATCCAGCCTGCCAAAGCGCGCGGCAAACCGGTAAAGCCCATCGATAAAGACAGGAATGAAGCCCCCATCAGAATTAGAGCAATCATAGCCGACGTGCGTGTTGCCCCCATAAGGCTGGCCAGAAAAGTGTCCATAGACAATGATCGTTGCAATGCAGCTAGTCCCAAAGCGCCAACAACACCTACGGCGGCAGCTTCGGTGGCTGTGGCCCAGCCAAAATACATCGACCCAATGACAAGGAAAACAAGCATCAGAACAGGTGCCAGAAAACGGCTGTCTTTGATCATACGTGACAATGAAACGGAAGGTTCGGCGGCAGGGCGTTCAGAAGGACGTATATAATGCCAGGCAATGATATAGGCCATGAAAAGACCCGCCAGAACCAAGCCCGGCAAGACACCAGCTAAAAATAGTTTGGTAATCGACTCGTTTATAGACACGCCATAAACGATCAGCGTCAATGATGGGGGTA
>JABJBD010000131.1 GCA_018668795.1 Candidatus Puniceispirillum sp.
GCAAATATAATCATCGTTAATCCAAGGCGCACAAATCGGTCTTTGAGCAGATAACCAAAGCCTTTGCGTTCAAATATCATCATTGCAAAGAAGCCCGAGATCATGAAAAATACTGGCATCCGCCAGTTATGCGTCCATTGTGTCAGAATTTGCAGCCATAATTCCATCTCGGGAATCATATCGGTCGAAATGCCAAATTCCCTGAATCCGTCAGCCATTTCGGGAATGTAATAGATAATAGGCGCGTGAAAAACGATCCCCAAAAGCATCGCCACCGCGCGTAATAGATCAAGCCCATGATAGCGTTTTGTCTCGTTTGTCATGAACTATCCCCAAACATAAAATAAAACTCTCTCAAAGCGCCTTAACAGTAAGGCAAGTGGCTATTCTCGCGCAAGGGTTATGGTATCGGTAACGCCCGCATGATCTGGGCGAGACTTAATCGATCATCACTTATAGATTTGCTTTTAAAGTGAGGCTTGACCTTGGCTCTACAGTCATCAACCATAGAGATCGACTTTGCTTTAGCAATTTGACCGAAAACAAGATCAATTTCAAAGGTGGTGCCAATGTTTGAAAAGAATATATCAATCGGAATCAAGTTCATTGAAAAGGGTCTTTTGACATTAATTGCGATTCTAACAGTTGTTGCCACATTTCAGGAAATAATCATCGTCTATGAAGCAGGCAAAGTTAATCTTGCCGATCTGCTATTACTGTTTATCTATACCGAGGTGCTGGGGATGATCGGGATATTTTTTGCCAGCAACCGTATTCCAATAACATTGCCGCTTTTCATTGCCATGACGGCGATTGCGCGTCTGATTATCCTTCAGGGCAAGGAAATGGAACCTATCACGCTGGTTTTTGAAGCTGGCGCGATTTTGATTATTGCGCTTGGTTGTCTGGTTGTGCGTTATCGACCAGCTAACCAATATCGATACCAGAATGATGCGGATAATGACTAGGTGCGCTTATGTCCATCGTGGCCCAGTGAACCATGCCACAAGCGACCGCCTTGTCCCCTTGGTGACAGGGCTAACCCGATGTCGAAGATAAGAGGGAAAGATCAGCACAGACCCCCGTGACGAGAAATCAGCATTGGTCTTGAGCTCATCAAACTCAAAATTGCCACCTTCATATTCTGACGGGTCACTAAGCTGAACCGTAACAGACAGTTTCCTGTCAGATGCGGTTGACCCGTTCCAATTTACATCATGATGCCAGTCATAGTGACCAGCCTGCGTGGCATGATATTCGGTGAATTGTATTTCGGCATCATTCTGCACATCAATGTGAAAGGCTTTGCTATTGGCTTGCTGGATATAGTCCCAGAGCACATCTTTTATCCATTCATCTGGCACCCAGCGGATTGTACTGCTACGGATGCCTTGCAAGGTTTCGGCGGACGAAAAGATGGTTGCGTCGTGGGCGGGCTGGTCAAGGGCGGCAGCGGTGATGGTATCGATCTGTTCGTGGGTCAGCGCCGCTGGCCAAAGCTGATAGAGTTCACGCATTGATAATGTCACTTTTAACAGTTTTTATTTTTCAAAGTATTTTCAAACTATTGTCCATGCCATGGGGGTGCATGATTTGTGTATAATATGTGCGGTTTTATCTAAGTGGTGAAACAAATTAAACTTTTCCTAATAAAAATCTTGTAAAGCGTCAGCCAAGGCGCAAAAGTAATGTGTAATATTTGCATCAAAGACTTTGGGAGAGAAGAATGAAATTTCTAAAAACAGGCATCGTTGTCGCCGCCATCACCGGCATGGCGATTTCGGCCGCAAACGCCAAACGCTTCGCTGGGCGCGGTCTGGTGACTCGCTTACGCTTGATCCGCATGCCCAGAATGAGGGGCCGACCCACACACTTGCGCACCAGATTTATGAACCGCTTTTGCAGCGTGATATGGCAGGCCAGATCACACCGGGACTTGCAACGTCTTGGACAGCGCTGGCCGACAACCCTAATGTCTGGCGTTTTACCCTGCGCAAGGGGGTAAAATTCCACGATGGGGCTGATTTCACCGCTGATGATGCTGTTTACAGCTTTAAGCGTGCGATGATGCCGACTTCGGCAATGAAAGAATTGCTGACCAGTGTCAAGGATATCCGCAAGGTGGACGATCATACAATCGATATGGAAACCAACGGACCAAACCCGTTGTTGATCAATAATCTGACCAATCTGTTCATGATGGATAGCGGATGGACCGAATCCAATGGTGCGTCTGCCCCGCAGGATGTTGCTGGTGGCGAAACAACATTTGCGTCACAGAATACCAACGGTACTGGCGCGTTTGTTCTAGCAAGCCGGACGCCTGATCAGAAAACCGTACTGAAAGCCAATCCTGCTTATTGGGGTAAAGGTACATTCCCGCTAGAGGTTAGCGAGATTGTCTATACGCCTATTCAGTCAGCCGCGACCCGTGTTGCTGCATTGCTGTCAGGTGAAGTCGATTTCATTCAGGACGTACCCGTGCAGGATCTCAAGCGCGTTGGCAACCAGTCAGGTTTGAAAGTTGTTACAGCGGCGCAGAACCGCGTGATCTTTTTTGGCATGAATAGCGGGCTTGATGATCTGAAAACAGATAATGTTGATGGCA
>JABJBD010000107.1 GCA_018668795.1 Candidatus Puniceispirillum sp.
AGTGCTGGGCGTACAGGACATAGTCGCCAAGTCAATTGGCAGCTCAAACCCGCATAATATGATTAAGGCAACCTTCTCGGCGCTTAAGCATATTCAAGCACCGCGCGCTGTAGCGCAAAAGCGTGGCAAGCGTGTGGGTGATGTTCTTGGCAAACGTGCAGATAAAGGTGCCGGCGACGAAGCCGCCGCATCCTAGGGAGAAATATCATGGCTGCCAAACAAACCGTAGTAGTAACGCAAACCAGAAGTGCGATTGGCCGTCAGGCTGACCAGCGTCAGACATTGATCGGCCTTGGGCTGAACAAGATCGGACGCACCCGCGAGCTTGAAGATACACCGTCAGTGCGTGGCATGATCAACAAGGTCAAACATCTGGTCAAAGTCGAAGACTAATAATTTAGATTATGAAGGCGAATCCGCACGGATCGCAGGAGCAAGACATGAAACTTAACGAAGTCAAAGATAACGACGGCGCGACCAAGAATTCAAAGCGTGTTGGCCGTGGTATCGGCTCTGGTACCGGCAAAACATCTGGTAGCGGTCACAAAGGTCAGAAAGCACGTTCAGGCGTGTCTATCAACGGTTTTGAGGGCGGTCAGATGCCGATCCACCGTCGCCTTCCAAAGCGCGGTTTTACCAATATTTTTCGCAAGAACTATGTCGAGGTCAATCTTGGCCGTATGCAGGCTGCCATTGATTCTGGCAAACTTGATGCAGGCAAGCCGGTTGACGCTGCTGCTTTGGTAAGCGCTGGCGTCATTTCAAAGGCACGTGATGGCGTTCGGATCCTTGCAAAAGGTGAATTAAAGGCCAAAAAAGTTGAAATTCATGCCGCTGGCGCATCAAAGGCGGCAATCGCAGCTGTCGAAGCGGCTGGTGGTAAAGTTGTTATCCCAACAGCATCTGCTGAATAATTGACGTTAGGTATCTAGGTATTATGGCAACAGCATCAGATCGCATGGGCGGCGCAGGACTTGGCGGATTGGCTAAGGCCAGTGAGCTAAAAAGCCGTCTCCTATTTACGGTTGGCGCGCTGATTATCTATCGCTTGGGTACATATTTGCCAATCCCGGGTATTGATCCGGGTGCCTTGTCTGATATTTTTTCACAGCAATCAAGTGGCATTCTGGGCATGTTCGACATGTTCTCAGGTGGTGCTTTATCGCGGATGACGATCTTTGCCTTGAATATCATGCCGTATATTACCGCATCGATTATCATGCAGTTGATGACCGCCATTGTGCCATCTCTTGAAACGCTCAAGAAAGATGGCGAAAGTGGGCGCAAGATCATCAATCAATATACCCGCTATATGACGGTGGTTCTGGCAACGGTTCAGGGGTATGGCATCGCTGTTGGTCTCGAAGCGGCAAGCGGCGTTGTTGGTGATCCGGGCATGTTCTTCCGCGTCACAACGGTGGTCACGCTTGTTGGTGGTACCTTGTTCCTGATGTGGCTTGGTGAACAGATTACCAGCCGCGGTGTTGGTAACGGTATTTCACTGATTATCTTTGCTGGTATTGTGGCTAACCTGCCAACAGCTTTGGCAGGTACATTGGAACTTGGACGTACTGGTGCTTTGTCGGCATTTCTGATTGTTCTGCTGTTTGCGATGGCCATAGCTGTGATTGCATTCATCGTCTTTATCGAACGTTCAGTGCGCAAAATTCTGGTGCAATATCCAAAACGCCAGCATGGTAACAAGGTGTTTGGTGGCGATCAGTCATTCCTGCCCTTAAAGATCAACGTACCAGGCGTGATTCCGCCTATCTTTGCCTCATCTTTGCTGTTGATGCCGATTTCGATCATCAATCTGACAGGTGGCCAAAGCGGTGGTGCTGACTGGCTAGTAACTTTGAACGCATTGCTGGGTCGTGGTCAGCCGCTTTATCTGGCTATCTATATCGGCATGATCGTGTTTTTCGCCTTCTTCTATACAGCGATTGTTTTCAATCCCGAAGATACGGCTGAAAACCTGCGTAAAAATGGTGGCTATATTCCGGGTATTCGTCCGGGCAAATCTACTGCCGACTATCTTGATTTTGTGCTGACGCGACTAACCGTTCTGGGCGCTGGCTATTTGTCTGCTGTTTGTATTCTGCCGGAAATCCTGATCAGCCAATATGCTGTTCCTTTCTATTTCGGTGGTACATCTTTGTTGATCGTGGTCACAGTTACGCTTGATACGGTTGGACAGGTGCAATCGCATCTTCTGGCGCATCAATATGAAGGTCTGGTCAAGAAATCAAAGCTGAAAGGGCGCAACCGATGAACATAATATTGTTTGGTGCACCTGGTGCTGGCAAGGGTACTCAGGCCGAACGTCTGGTCTCTGATCGCGGTATGGTTCAGCTATCAACCGGTGATATGCTTCGTAGCGCGATTGCTTCTGGCAGTGAGCTTGGCTTGCGTGCCAAAGAAATCATGGATCGTGGCGATCTGGTTTCCGACGATATCATGGTTGGCATGATTGCCGAGCGCATGGATGCAGGTGATGCCGCATCTGGCTATATTCTTGATGGATTCCCGCGCACTGTGGCTCAGGCCGAAGCGCTGGAAAACATGATGACAAGCAGAGGTGATGAAGTCGCCCATGTGATTGAAATTAAAGTTGATGAGGCTGCCTTATTTGCACGTATCGAAAACCGTGCAAAGGAATCAGGTGGTACCCGTAGTGACGATAACGCCGAAACTTTGCGTAACCGTCTAGCGGTTTATCATGAGAATACAGCGCCGTTGCTGCCCTTTTACGAAGCCAAAGGGAAATTACGGACTATTGACGGTATGAACTCGATTGAGGATGTGGCGTCAGAAATAAATAAGATACTTGGATGAACTGACAGCGTATAGGTTGACTGTAACTGGGGAATGCCTATAATTCGCCGTTTTCTGGAAAATGTTTCAGAAATGGCGCCAAAGGGCAAAACCCGAGCCAAAGTAGCCGTTAAATATAAAGGAGCCAGATAGTGGCACGAATTGCTGGTGTAAATATTCCGACCAAAAAGCGGGTCGAGATCGCACTGACCTATATTCATGGTATTGGTACAACCACTGCCAAGAATATCTGCGAAAGAGCAGGCGTTCCCGACGAACGTCGGGTTAATGATTTGTCTGAAGAAGAACTTACAAAACTGCGCGATATTATTGACGCAGACGTTCTTGTTGAAGGTGATCTGCGTCGCCAGACATCAATGAATATTAAGCGTTACCTTGACCTTGGTTGCTTGCGCGGGCTTCGCCATCGCCGCAGTCTGCCTGTTCGTGGTCAGCGTACCCATACTAATGCACGTACCCGCAAAGGCCCTGCAAAGGCCATTGCTGGTAAGAAGAAATAATCGCGGGACATCAGGAGAGCAAAAATGGCAAAACAACCTAGCCAAGGCCGAGTTCGTCGTCGCGAGCGCAAAAATATCACAAATGGCGTAGCGCATGTGAACTCAACATTTAATAATACAATGATTACCATCACTGACGTACAGGGTAATACAATCGCATGGGCGTCTGCTGGTGGCATGGGCTTCAAGGGCTCACGTAAATCTACACCATTTGCCGCACAGATGGCGGCAGAAGATGCCGGTCGTAAGGCCGCAGATCATGGTATGAAATCACTCGACGTTCAGGTGCGGGGCCCCGGCTCAGGTCGTGAGTCAGCTTTGCGCGCATTGCAGTCTGTCGGTTTTAATGTGACATCAATTCGTGATGTGACACCAATTCCGCACAATGGATGCCGCCCGCGTAAGCGTCGCCGCGTTTAATATTGAATATATAATATCCTTAGTCGGGTGCCATCTCAGGGGGGCGCCGGGTGCTAACCTCCTATAAAAGGACATCGCCATGATTGAAAAGAATTGGCTGGATCTGAAAAAGCCGGATGAGCTTGAAATAAAAGTATCTGAATATAACCCAAGTCAGGCGGTTGTCGCCGTTGGGCCTTTTGAGCGTGGTTTTGGTGTTACCATTGGTAACGCACTTCGTCGGGTTTTGTTGTCATCCCTACAGGGATCGGCGATCACAGCTGTCCAGATTCAAGGTGTGGTACACGAATTTTCGTCAATCCCGGGTGTACGTGAAGACGTCACCGATCTTGTGCTGAACCTCAAAGGCGTTGCCGTTCGTAAAGATGAAGAAGGTTCAAAGCGTCTGCGTCTTTCTGCCGAAGGCCCACTGGCTGTTACAGCAGGCATGATTTCGGAAAGCGCTGGCGTTGAAATCATGAATCCGGAACATGTTCTGTGTCACCTTGATAAAGGTGCCAGTCTGGCGATGGAACTAACAGTCGCTTCTGGCAAAGGCTATGTGCCTGCTGTTGCAAACCGCGCAGAAGACTCACCAATTGGCTTGATTCCGATTGATGCGATCTTCAGCCCGGTACTGCAGGTTGCCTATAAAGTCGAAAATGCACGTGTTGGTCAGATCACTGATTATGACAAGTTGCTTTTGACACTTGAAACCGATGGTTCGGTTACACCTGAAGATGCGGTTGCCTATGCGGCGCGCATTTTGCAAGAACAGTTGCAGACATTCATCAACTTTGAAGAGCCAAAGTCGAATGCGCCGGATGAAGACCCAGATCCATTGCCATTCAGCCGCAACCTGCTTCGCAAGGTTGACGAACTTGAACTTTCAGTCCGTTCGGCTAACTGCTTGAAAAATGACAATATCGTCTATATTGGTGATCTTGTTCTTAAAACCGAGCATGAAATGCTTCGGACACCTAATTTTGGTCGCAAGTCGTTGAATGAGATCAAGGAAGTGCTAAAAGGCATGGAACTTGAACTTGGTATGGATATCCCCAACTGGCCACCAGAGAATGTTGAAGAATTAGCCCGACGCCTCGACGAGCCGTTTTAGTCCGTTAGTCGGATCTTTTTGAAGGAGAATTAAAATGCGTCATCGCAATGCCGGTCGGAAGCTGAACCGTACCTCGCAACATCGTCAGATGTTGTTTAGGAACATGGCGCAGGCGATCATCAAGCACGAGCAAATCGTTACAACCTTGCCAAAGGCTAAAGAACTTCGTCCTGTGGTCGAACGTTTGATTACCCTTGGTAAACGTGGCGATCTGCATGCGCGTCGTCTTGCCTTTGCACGGCTTCGTTGCAACGACATGACCAAGAAATTGTTTGATGTGCTTGGTCCGCGTTACAAAGAACGTCATGGTGGCTACACACGCGTCATGAAAGCTGGTTTCCGATATGGTGACTCAGCGCCAATGGCTGTTATCGAATTTGTTGATCGTGATGAAGATGCACGTGGCAAGGATTCAGGTCCTGTCATGGGTATGGAAGACGAAGCTGAAACAGCAGATACAGCCGCTTAACGCGCAGCAATTTTTGAATATCTGATAAAGGGTGGCATGTGCCCCCCTTTATTTTTGCCTGCTTGCCCATAATCACTATCACTATCTCTATTAAGTGGCTTGTACAGATGAGCACTGTTTCTGCGACGTAAATGATAAAATTGTTAATGTGATGTATATTTCATGGTGATGAAAGGTTGTCACTCATGATCTCATTGCAATTCCTGCTCACCGCTTTTGTAGTTGTCATTGCGCCTGGTACTGGCGTGATCTACACACTTGCTATTGGTTTAGGCCAAGGGCGTTGGCCTGCTTTTTGGGCGGCATTGGGCTGTACGTTTGGGATTGTGCCACATTTATTGACGGCAACATTGGGGTTGGCGGCTCTTATGCATACGTCGGCAGTTTTATTCAGCTTGGTAAAATTTGCAGGTGTTGCATACTTACTCTATCTTGCTTGGCAAGTTTTAAAATCTGACGGTGCATTGGCGATAAGACCCGTCATTTCGCGTGATATAGGTATCAGAATTGCGCGCCGCGGTGCGTTAATCAATATTTTGAATCCAAAATTGTCGATCTTTTTCCTAGCTCTGTTGCCGCCCTTTTTGTCTGGCGATCCTGCCAACGCGACGCTTGAGATGTGTTTTCTTGGCTTTGTCTTTATGGTGCTTACCTTTGTTATATTCATGATTTACGGCCTGTTTGCTGCCAAAGCGCGTGATTGGTTATTGGGTAGTACCATGGTAATGCGCTGGCTCAATCGTTCAATTTCTGCAATTTTTGTTGCTTTGGCGATACGATTGGCATGGGAACGTGCCTAATATTGAAAAATTTAGGCAATCTAGTCGTTCTGTTTTTTGGGGATAGCGGGAAACCATGTATCACCAGCAACATGGAACAAGTTCTATTTTTACCATCTGGTTTTGCCTTGCATTCTGATTGCACTTATATGGAATACATTACCCATAATGTCCTATCAGATGTGATGCGAGAGGATATGATCCGGGAAAAATAGCACTGGCGGCAAACCCGCGCTTAGGCGATTATACCCCCATGAATGAATTTGATTTTGGCGATACCAATAAAGATGTACCATTGGCCGAAGCCCTGCGTCCCAAAACACTGGATGACGTAGTCGGGCAGGATGGTCTGTTGGGCGATGACGGGCGTCTGCGCCTGATGCTGGCACGCGATAATCTGGCGTCAATCATCCTATGGGGGCCGCCTGGTACAGGCAAGACAACGATTGCACGTTTGTTGGCCGACGCTGCCAGCATGGAATTTGAACCAGTTTCAGCTGTCTTTGATGGTGTAGCCGATCTGCGGAAAATCTTTGCCCGCGCCGAAACCCGTTTGCGTGATGGCAAGCGTACATTGCTGTTTGTTGATGAGGTACACCGTTTCAACAAAGCCCAGCAGGATGGCCTGTTGCCGCGTGTTGAAGATGGCACTGTGACTTTGGTGGGGGCAACGACTGAAAACCCCTCTTTCGCGCTGAATGGGGCGCTATTGTCGCGTGCGCAGGTGCTGGTACTTGAACGATTGAACAATGCCGCCCTTGAATCCATCCTAAAGCGCGTCGAGGCGCATATAAACGCACCATTGGCGCTTGATGAAGATGCCCGCGCTGCCCTCATTGCCATGGCTGATGGTGATGGGCGTTATTTGTTGAATATGGCATCTTTGCTGATTGATCTGCCAGCCGCACCACGGCTTGATCTTGATTCCATGACGCGGCTTGTTACCAGCAAGGCACCCGCTTTCGACAAAGCAGGCGACCAGCATTATAACCTGATGTCGGCTTTGCATAAAACCTTGCGGTCATCGGATGCTGATGCAGGGCTTTACTGGCTCGCGCGCATGTTGGCAGGGGGCGAAGACCCGCATTATATTCTGCGGCGTTTGACGCGCTTTGCTTCTGAAGACATCGGTTTGGCTGAACCCGAAGCCTTGCCGCGCGCCTTGGCGGCGTGGCAGGCCTTTGAACGCCTTGGCAGCCCCGAAGGTGATCTGGCTATCGCTGGCTTGGTAATTTATCTGGCCACCGCACCAAAATCGAATGCCGCCTACAAGGCATACAAGGCCGCAACGCGTGCGGCTGACGTCACGGGATCGCTTTCACCGCCAGCGCATATTCTAAATGCCCCGACCAAAATGATGAAAGAGCTTGGCTATGGTGCCAATTATCAATATGACCATGATGATCCAGATGGCTTTTCTGGACAGAATTGTTTTCCTGACGAAATGGAACGCGCGCAATTCTATCATCCGGTTGAACGCGGCTATGAACGTGAAATCGCCAAACGGCTTGCTTATTGGGATAAATTGAGACAGCAAAAACACATGGTTGCCACTAATGACATCAATAATGACACATAGGCATGAGGGCAAAAGATAATGGTGGGGATAACCTTTCCCAGCTTTGCGATGGTGCTTGTTGTCGCTGCCGGCGGGGCGATGGGCGCGGTAATCCGCTATCTTGTATCCTTTTGGGTTGGGGCTGGAATTTTCGGTATTTCGGGGCCACTGGCAACGCTTATTGTCAATATTATCGGTTGTGGGCTGATGGGGCTTCTGGCTGGCGCGGTGGCGGGCGGCATGCTGTTGCCCGACGCATGGCGTGGTTTTGTTGCCGTTGGTTTGCTGGGTGCTTTGACCACTTTTTCTAGCTTTGCGCTTGATGCGGGAAACTTGTTACAGCGTCAGGGTATATTTATGGCAGGTGCGTATGTGGCGGCGTCAGTTCTGTTATCATTACTTGTATTTTCACTGGCTTTTGCGCTGATGCGTAGTTTAATAGGGGCGCAATAATGAACTCTGCCGATGCTACAAAATGGCGCTTTGAAGCGATACCCGAAGATGAGGATGGAAGTCGGCTAGACCGGTTTTTACGTCGGCTTATTCCGGGACTCGGGCAGGGACAGATCGAAAAGATGTTGCGAAATGGTCTGATCCGCATTGATGGGGCAAAGGCCAAATCGGCTAGCCGTGTCGCCGTGGGACAGACAATCCGTTTGCCACTATCCATTGATACGCTGGCATCGGCAAAACCAGCAGCACATGCGGCCACGGCAAAGTCGCTTGCTACTCCTATGATGGGCGGGGCGCCGTTGCAGAAAACCTTTGATGACATGGTGATTGGCGAAGGCAAAGGCTGGATCGCATTGAATAAGCCAAGCGGCTTGGCGGTTCAAGGGGGCACAGGCACCAAACAGCATGTCGATGGAATGCTGGCCGCGCTAGCTACCCGCGGTGGTGAGCGTATGCGGCTGGTACACCGGATTGACAAAGATACATCGGGCGTTCTGTTGCTGGCCAAAAATCTGGGTTCAGCGCGAAGCCTGACCGATGCCTTTCATAAACATACAATCGAAAAAACCTATCTGGCCTTATGTATGGGTTTGCCGCCTGAAGATGGCGCGATCAAACAGGCGATCAGCAAATTGCCAGGCAAGACAGGCGAACGCATGGTTGCCGATGATGACGGGCAATCGGCGCATACATTATTTCGCCGTGTCGATCATGCGGGGCGCAAATTGACCTTGATGGCTTTGCGGCCATTGACAGGGCGGACACATCAGTTGCGTATCCATATGGCGCTGGTCGGGCATGTGATTTGCGGTGATGGTAAATATGGCGGTGTTGATGCGCATCCGGGCGGCATGGTCGCGCGGCAATTACATCTGCATGCGTGGCAGTTGAAATTGCCTGATGGCAAGCTGGTCATCGCCCCGCCACCCCCGCATATGGTCGCCAGCCTAGATGCGCTGGGGCTATCAATGCCGCCAAAAGGCTGGCGGTTTCAGGATTTTTGATTTGCTTCAAGATAGTGTTTTAAGGAGTGAACATGCAGACGCGGAAACGCTTTTATAAAGATGTGGCAGCTGTCGCGGCGGATAAAGGCTGGCAAATCCAGCTTGATGGGCGTGCGGTAAAAACCCCGGTTGGCAGTGATCTGTTCATGCCGACAGCGGCACTGGCGCATGCGATTGCTGATGAATGGGATGCCCAGACCGAAGATATTGTCCCCGCACGCATGCCGCTATTTGCCTATGCGGTGACCGCGCGTGACCGTGTGGCTAGCCAGCGCGAGGCGGTGATTGCCGAAATCACCAGCTATGGCGGCAATGATCTGCTGTGCTATCGAGCGGATGATGCGGTTCTGGCGGCACGACAGGCAGCAGAATGGCAACGATGGCTAGGCTGGGCTGAGGCCGAGTTAAACGCGTCATTGGTCGTTACCAATTCGATTATGCCTGTGAATCAACCTGCCGATGTGGTCGATGCCTTGCGTGTTTGTGTGGCGGCCTATGATGAATGGCATCTGGCGATTTTGCACCGGACAGTCAGTCTGGGGGGGTCACTGGTGATGGGGCTGGCCTGGCTTCGCGGCGCAATCGACAGCGAGAATTTCTTTGCCACCACCTTTCTTGATGAATTATGGCAAGTCGAAAATTGGGGCAGTGACTGGGAAGCCGAGGATCGGCGTAGCTTTATTCGCGCCGAACTGGACGATGCGGCACGCTTTCGCAATCTGCTGGCAGACTAGGGGATTAATGACTGAAAGATAGAATAATGCGATGCGTTTGTTCACGAAATGTTTCACGTGAAACATTTTTCGGCTGATCATGTGCGGCGGATATTTAGGATGGTGATAGGGGGGGATGGCATGACAGCATTGGCACCACAGATTTTGACACGATTGTCGCGCTATCGGGCGGATGATCTGGGCCCGCATGCGGCGGCGATACTGGCCGAATTGCAGCGCGCGGCGGCTGTGCCTTTACCCTTGACGATTGTCACGCTGGCGGCGGCGCTGGTTGATATTGTCGCGCATGAAGCGGCGGGCCCGTCTGGCTATCTTGATGGTGCGGCCTTTGCCTATGCGGGGAATAAGGCGGCGCTGGGCTGGCTTCGTGGGCGGCGCAACAGCATTCTGCATCATGAAGCCCCGTCAGATGGGTTGATGGGTGAAGGCGAGGCGGTTAGCTGGCAGATGGCCGATGCCGAACGTGCTATTCACGCATTGCTAGATTATCTGGAAGATATTTCAATCGAAGATGATGGTTATTGAGGCATGATTCCCAAACAGGCGTGACGCCACATGGGGGACGCCACATGGGGGACTCCACATAGGTACGTCATACGGGGGAACTCCACATGGGGGACGCCACACGGGGGGACGCCACATAGGGGACGCCACATAGGCGGCATACGGATAGGCGCGGCGCTGGCACAGGCGGGCTGGTTGATTAGGTTAGGTGTTAGTCCGCACGATAGGCAAGCGGGCTGGTAGCGCCAAAATGCGTGTCAAAATGGGTGCGCATGGCCTCATCCAGCTGGTCAAATGTGACCCCATGCCCCAGCGCATGAAGCGAGGTCACGCCCGCATCAGTCACGCCGCAGGGGACAATCGCGTCATAGGCGGCCAGATCGGGTGCCAGATTGATGGCGATGCCATGCCAGCTGACCCAGCGGCTGACGCGCACGCCAATGGCGGCGATCTTGTCATAGCCGGATGTGCTGTTGCCGGTATGCACCCAGATGCCAGGCAACCCCGCGCGCCGCGTCCCAGTGACGCCAAAGGCGGCGATGATGTCGATGATCCAGCCTTCGAGCGCATGGACATAGGCGCGGATGTCGCCGCCACGTGCGGCCAGATCAAGCATGAGATAAGCGATGCGCTGACCTGGGCCATGATAGGTCCATTGCCCGCCGCGCCCAGTGCGGTGCGTGGAGATGGCGTCGTTTTGCAATAATAGATCAGCATCACGCGCCGAGGTGCCGCCCGTATAGACCGCCGCATGTTCGAGTAGCCAGACCGCCTCAGGCGCGCCCTTGGCACGGATGGCGGCATTATGCGCGCCCATGGCCTCGATGATGGGCAGATAGGGCTGAAGGCCGGAAAAGGATTGCCATGTGACGGCGGATGTGGGGGAGGATGATGGGGGCTGTTTCTGGGGATTGGTGCTGTCAAAATCGGGCGGCATGGCTATGGGCGATCCTGTGTATGGCCGAAGACCAATTTATGGCCGCAGACCAATTTTAAAAGAGACAAGAGGGTAAAGATGACCCCGTGCGGCGGTGTCTGTCAACGGGTGCTATTATGAGTGGGGTTCATGAGTGGAGTTTGCGCGGGGGATGTTTGCGCGGGGGGCGCCAAGAAGGGGGGGATCAGGATAGACCCAGCGCGGCGCATGATGTTGGCAAAGCTAGGGGGTGGCAAAGTTAGGGGCTTGATTAAAGCCTTGATTAAAGCCTTGATTAAAGTCTTGATTATAGCCGGGCATAATGACATATAGAAGTCACCTCAAACGTGCGGCCGTGGCGGAATTGGTAGACGCGCAGCGTTGAGGTCGCTGTTCCTTAACCGGAGTGGAAGTTCGAGTCTTCTCGGCCGCACCAAAAGATTTTAGCAAGTACATGATTATGTTTATTTAAATGTAATTATGAAAAATTGAATCCGACAAACATATACCCTCTAAGCTTTGCATCAACCCACCAATCAATGTTATTGGAGGGTGACGTTATTTATATAGCCCTAAGCATACGCGGTCGCTATTTTTGGCAATAAATTGAGTTGAGTGGTCATGATGACGGTCATTTCAGTTAACTCCAGATCACATAGTGAATACGAAAACGCGCACGTGTATGAGATTTTAAG
>JABJBD010000201.1 GCA_018668795.1 Candidatus Puniceispirillum sp.
CAGATTAGTTCAGATTAGTTCAGATTAGTTCAGATTAGCTATGTGCCACGCTAGCCGTCTGGCTGGCGGTGAAAATAAAATCGGTAAAATCACCATATCCGGCGAAACGGTATTCAAAATCAAGTTCTAACATCGCCGCCGCCGCACGTGCTTTTTCCTGTAAGGCCGGATCATGGGTCTGGGCGATGTAAAGTACGCGTTTGTAATTGCCAAAATACATGTTGCGTAATTGTGGATGCTGGCGCAATCCCATGCCTTTCATGACCAGACGTTCAAAATGGCGCACCATATAGTCAGTCAGGAAAAAGGTGCCCAGTTCAGCTTCCATTTCAGCATCAAAATCAGGTTTGCCCATGAACATTTCATAGCAATGCGGACCGGGAATACGCGGGATTGATTCGGACGCTAAATAGGCATCCAGTTCGCCGCCTGTGCCACAATCACCATATATCACAACGATGTCACGATTTGTTTTTCTGGCTTTATCGACTTTTCGCCGGAGACCCGGGACAATTTTTTCAGGATGATTATGCCATGCAGCAGGCAAGCAAGTGAGCTCGACAGAGCCAGCTGGTAGCTGTTTGGTGATATCAAGAATTTCACGCGCCAAGGCACCGCAGGCAATCATCAGGACACCTGCCGGTGCATCGGCATGTGTGGCCGGTACATCGGCATGTGAGGATGGGCTAGCCAACCGCCTGTTCTTTGGCACGGCGTGCCGCAATCATTTCCTTGGCCGTTTCAACAGCAACAGCCGCATCACGGCAATAGGCATCAGCACCCACTGAATCGGCAAAGGCTTCGTTCAACGGCGCGCCGCCAACAAGCACGATATAATCATCGCGGATGCCTTTTTCGATCATCGCGTCAACAACGACTTTCATATATGGCATTGTTGTTGTCAGCAAAGCCGACATGCCAAGAATGTCCGGCTTATGTTCTTCGAGTGCCTCAAGGTAGTTTTCAACCGGATTATTAATGCCAAGGTCAATGACGTCAAAACCAGCCCCTTCAAGCATCATCGAGACAAGGTTCTTGCCAATGTCGTGAATATCGCCTTTGACCGTGCCAATAACCATTGTACCAACACGCGGCGCACCAGTTTCAGCCAGAAGCGGTCGCAACACAACCATGCCGGCCTTCATAGCATTGGCGGCCATCAAAACCTCAGGCACAAACAGAATACCATCGCGGAAATCAATGCCGACAATCGTCATGCCTTCGACAAGGGCTTTGGTCAGAACCTCATAGGGTGTCCATTTACGACCAAGCAGAATATTCACGCCTTCAACAATTTCGTCCTGCAGACCATCATAAAGATCATCATGCATCTGCTGGACAAGTTCATCGTCATCTAGGTCAGCAAGGATAATTTCATCTTCATCAGCCATAATGTGACTCCTGCATCAGGCTTTCGCCTCTGATTGAACCTCAGTCGCATGTTACCATGCCAGTTTGGAAGCGGAACTGCCGCCATCATTCTGAATTCTTGCGATATTCATTTATGAAAATGTGAAACTGACACGACTTTTTCTGCTGCTTTTCCGACATCCTGTCTGAATCAGCCTCACAATTAGGTTTTTTTGACCAGCAAACAGCCGGACATAATTCCTAATCTTCGATTTGATGCTTTTGCAAAAGCGGCACACTGATGATGACAAAAATCAATGAAATGCCCGTGATGCCAAAGACTTTGAAAGTGATCCAGTCATCGGTGCTGAGAGCACGCCACGCAATTTCGTTCGCCACTGCCGTGGTCAGGAACATGAGCGCCCATAACCAGGTTATCAATCCCCAGCCTTTGTCGGTCAGTTTCATCTGGCCACCCATGATTGCGGCTAGTGGGTTGCGCCCCATAAGCCGACCACCAGCAATCGCCGCCGCCAAAAGCAAAGTTACCACCGTCGGTTTGATCTTGATGAATAGCTCATTATCAAAATAGAGCGACAAGCCGCCAAAAAATACCAAAGCCAGACATCCAAAGGCAGCCATCATCGGTATCCGACGTTCTAGCCGCCAGCTGATGGCCAGCGCAACAAGTGTCGCCCCCACCAGCACTTTGATGCTGAACATCAAATCATGATAAAGATAATTTGCCCCAAAGAATAACAGTAAAGGCCCCATATCAAGCAGAAAACGGCGCCCAGAATGCGCTGGTTTTTTATCGGTGCTGTCGGCGTGTGTGTTGGTATCTGTCACAATATTTTCCCTTAAAAAATCAGGCGGCTATTTGCGCTGCCATTGCCTCGCAGGCGGTTGCAGTTTCACGGATAAGCTGGCCACCATCGGCCGAACGCAAGCGCGCCTCTTCGCCAAGGCAACGGCGCCAAAGTTTGGCACCGCGCTGGCCATTATAAAGGCCAAGCATATGGCGGGTGATCGCATGAAGCGGGACGCCAGCGGCGGTTTTTTCATCGGCATAATCAGCCATGCTGGTAGCTATGTTAGCGCGGTTGGGCACAGCAGTACCAAACAAATCATGTGCAATATGCGCTAGCATCATCGGCGTTTTATAGGCGACACGCCCCAGCATCATACCCGCAAAATATGGTGCCAGTTCGCGGACTGTATCCAGCGTTACGATGCCGCCATTGATATGAATATCAATTTGAGGAAACGCGCCAACAAGGCGTTTGACACGATCATAATCCAAAGGGGGAATATCGCGGTTTTCTTTGGGGCTGAGACCTTTTAGCCACGCTTTACGAGCATGCACATATAGCAATGTGACACCCGCTTCACCCACCGCATGGGTGAAAGCATCAAGGCCGGTTTCGGAGTCCATATCATCGATACCAATTCGGCATTTGACCGAAACTGGGACATTGAAGTCCCCCGTGACCGATGCCATGGCTGTGCAACATGCGGCAACCAATTCAGGTTCTGCCATAAGACAAGCGCCAAAACGACCAGATTGTACGCGATCTGACGGACAACCCACATTCAGATTAATTTCAGCGAATCCGTAATCCAGCGCGATTTTGGCTGCTTTTGCCAGTTTTTCCGGATCGCTACCACCAAGTTGTAAAGCCAGAGGATGTTCAGCCGTATCATGACCTAGCAAGCGTTCACGATCGCCATGGATAATTGCATCGGCGGTCACCATTTCGGTAAATAGCAACGCATCAGGCGTAACAAGGCGCAGGAAAAAACGGCAATGCCGATCTGTCCAATCCATCATCGGTGCCACCGATAAACGGCGATCAATATGGTGCCCATTCTGGTTAGTCATGCGTGCCTTATACGACAAAAAATCTAAAAAATCTAACCTTGAGGAGATGTTGGTTTTTTACCCTAGATGGCGGCAAAAGGATTGCGACCTTTGGGATCATCGACCGCCAGCACAAAGGCATCAGGATCATGGCCAATTTCTCTGTCCAGCCGTGCGCGTGCTGTTTCGGCATCAACCCAGCCAGCACCGGTGATCGCCTGCCAGCTATAGGCACCATCAAAATCAAGAATACGTGCCAGAATTTTATGTTGATCCAAACCAGCGTTGATATGAATGAATATCGCACCAGCATCAGCTTCGCCGCGGCGCACCAGAACGCAATCGATTAGTTCCTGACTGGCATAGCGTAATGCCGCCGCAACCAACATGCCCGACTTCAGCCGCGCCATGTCAGCTGACCTGTGGCCTAGCAGAACGCAAAACCCGGATTAATAGACTAGAAGTCACTGCACCGGCCTTTTTGTTCCCAGTCGCCGTAGCGGGTTGGTTCCGGACCCTTGGGACCGTTACGTTCAACCGGCACCGATGTTTTAGCCGCCGCCACATCGAGCTTTACAGGCTTTTCACCATCGTCAGAGGACGCGTCAGTCGTGTTTTTCTTGTCTCGTGCCATGTTAACGTATATGCCCTTTATCACCGTCAAAAACAAGGCGGCTCGGCATAATGCCGATTAAAGGCATCACATATGGTGATGCTGGCTGTTTAACAGACAGTTCGTGAAGCACCTTTTGACGATGGAACACCCGATGAATGATGACGCCCCCCAAAAAGCAGCCCCAGAATTACCAACCTTAAAATTAAAGCCAAAAACAAATAAGACTGGCGCAAAGACTGGCGTAAAGAGTGGCGCAAAACCACGTTCAAAGCCCATGGCCAAACACGGTGCAAAACCGGACACCGCCAAGACGAAGGCACATACCAAGCCCAAACAAGAAAAACCAGATACGCAATCGATGCTGAAAAGCCGTCAGATATGTTTTGAATTGCTGTGCGCTGTTGAAGAGGGAAGCCAGCTTGACCATGCGCTCAAAGCTCAGGAAGATATAAGCACGCTTGATGACCGTGACCGCCGCTTTGTGCGCTTGCTGGCAACTACCTGTCTGCGCCGTCGTGGACAAATCGAAAAGATTATCGCGCCCATGATTTCGCGGCGGCCTTTTGGAGCCCAAGCACATGCAAACTTGATACTGCTGATGGGCGCGGTGCAGTTGCTTATTTTGAAAACAGGCGCGCATGCCGCCGTCGACAGTACTGTTGAATTGATGCGCCAAGCTGGCTTTGAGCGGCTGTGCGGGATGGCTAATGCCGTCATGCGGCGTTTGACACGTGAAGGCGATGCCCGCTTTGAAACCACAGCGCCGATCGATAATCTGCCTGACTGGCTGTTGCAAAGCTGGAACGAGCATTGGGGTCATGACACCACCAGCAAACTTGCCGATATGGCGATGAATCCGCCGCCGCTTGATATTTCGGCCAAAGCCAATCCCGAAGCCTTGGCAAGTAAGCTGGAAGGCGAATTGATTGATAATTACACGATCCGCCGCGCTTTTGATGGTGATCCATCGCGTCTTGCCGGATTTGCCGACGGTGAATGGTGGGTTCAGGACGCCGCCGCCGCCCTGCCAGCACGGCTACTAGGTGACATCGCGGGGAAAGATGTAATTGATTTATGCGCTGCTCCGGGTGGAAAAACAGCTCAGCTGGTCGCCGCTGGTGCCAATGTCACCGCCATCGATAGTGGCCGCAAACGGGTTGATCGCTTGCGGCGCAACCTTGGTCGCCTTGGCATGAAAGCCACGCTGAAACAAGCTGATGGACGCCAGTTCGTGCCAGATTTGCCTGTTGATGCCATTCTACTTGACGCGCCCTGTTCGGCAACAGGCACCTTGCGTCGTCGCCCCGATATTTTAGGACGTCGCCAGCCCGAAGACATAGAATCTTTGCAGAATTTGCAATGGGAGCTGACAACGACTGCACTTGGCTGGCTTAAGGCCGGAGGCAGGCTTGTCTATGCCACCTGTTCCCTACAACCTGAAGAAGGTGAAGAGATGATCGCCGCGATCATCGAAGCAGGTGAAGATAAAATTGTCATCGATCCGATAACGCCCGCACAAGCAGGGATTTTTGCGCGTTCGCTGACCGAAGCAGGCACTTTGCGTATCCTGCCGCATCAATATGATGATATTGGTGGTGTGGATGGATTTTTTGCCGCACGGCTTATTGCACTGGTGTAACAGGCTTTAAATGACGCATGATAGGCTATGCAGAGGATATGTTTAAGCATTGTGAATAGTCGGAATTATCTGCATGCCATTTGCTGAATGTTGGCTTTCTGCATTAAAGTTCTTTGGGACAACCTCTGGATACAGCGTATATCTATTGCATGACATCGCATGAAAATTACATCACGCCGGGGCATAGCAAGGCATGGAAGATAGGAAAGCTGGAACAGCTGTTCCGTCGCAGTGGCCTGTTTCGCTGGCCACTAGCACGGCATGAGCGCGCGATAATCAATGGCGGTTTGCAGGATAACTGGCGTGGCAATGCTGCTGATGGATCAGTGTTTCTGGGCGCGGCACATGCCGATAGCGAACAAAGCCAAGCTTTTCACAATTTTCACTGGCTTCGCGATTTACGGGCGCGGGGCGGCAATGATGCCCGCACAGCCGCACGCGGGCTTATCGAAACCTGGCTAGACAAAAATAGCAACTGGCACCCCAATCGCTGGCAACCCGATATAATGGGTACACGCATATCCAACCTGTTATTCTGTTATGGGTGGTATGGCGAATCCGCATCGGAAGATTTTCAAAGCAAACTGGCCGCGTCGATTGCCCGACAAGCACATTGTCTGGCATTGGACTGGCGGCGGCTGAACAATAAAGACAGCCAGATCACCGCGCTAAAAGGACTAGCCATTGCCGAAGCCACGCTTGGCTGTTCAACAGATGAGATGCAAGCGCTGATTGATATTGCCATGCCGCGCATTGAAGCCCGCCTTTTTGATGATGGTGGTCATAAAAGCCGGATGCCAGAAACGCATTTTTATATGCTGCGTGACCTGATCGAATTACGAAGCGCGGCGGCCTTTGCCGGATTGGGTGAAGACAAGACGCTGAATCATATCATTGCCAAGATGGGCACCATCTGCCGCATGTGGCGGCATGGCAACGGATCATTTACGCATATGAATGGTGCTGGCATTGTACCCAGTGAATTAATCGACGAAACGCTGGCGCGTGCCGGATCGCGAGGCAAAGTTTTGCAACATGCCCCCTATTCAGGGTTCATGCGCTTTTCGTCTGGTCGATCAACGATCATTATGGATGTTGGCACCCCATGCAATGAAGCCGATATAACCGGATTTGGCACTTTGGGGTTTGAGTTTAGCTTTGGATCGAATCTGTTGATTGTTAACCCAGGGCAACCACCTGTTGCCGCCAATTTACATCGGTTACTTTGCACAACCTCGGCACATTCAACGCTTAGCCTTGATGGACAAAATTCGTCATCACCCACCGACAACCGTATGGCCAGCACAAGCGATGTTGAGTTCGGTCAGGTTGATGGTGGGCTAATGACCAAAGCAAGCCATAGCGGCTATGAAAAGTCACATGGCATTATACATCATCGCACTTTGTATCTGGCAACAAATGGCGGCAATCTGCGCGGTGCCGACCAGCTGGAATATACAGGCGCGCCTGGTGAATTGCCACGGCAAGCGATCATCCGCTTTCACCTACATCCAAAAGTTAGCGCCGCCATGCTGGGCAATGGCCGCGTGCTGATGAAAATTCGTGGGAACCGGATTGGCTGGATTTTCAAAGCTGGACAATGCAGCGTTTCGATAGACACATCTATCTATTTTGATGCAGGTATGCGCCAGTCAGCACAGCAGATTGTTCTGACCGCGCCCATGACGAATATCCGCTCGGTTGGCAGTCAGGATCTCAAATGGGCGTTCCAGCGAAATGATACGGTCTAAGCACAACTGTCATAATATATTTACACAAATTATTAACGCTCATAATTTGAGATTAAGAGGTTTTGCAAACACCTCGTGAGGCGCCAGCCAAAGTTCGCACCCATTTATTTCACCTATGGAAATGGAGGGATGCATTATGGCGTCACCATCAGAAATAACTATCCAACAATTAAACCGGCTCATTGGCACCTCTGCGGCACCCATGATTATTGATGCCCGTATTGAAGCGGATTTTAATGACGACCCACGCGTCATTCCGAGCGCAATTCGTCACCCACATGATGCTGTCGAAACAATAGTAAATGTTATTAATGGCCGTTCTGTAGTCGTTTACTGTCAGAAAGGTCATAAAATCAGCCAAGGCATGACTGCATTGTTAAAGACGCATGGTGTAAAAGCCGAATATCTGCAAGGCGGGCAGATGGGATGGGCTGAAAAAAATATGCCACTTGTCGAATGGGCAAAAATCCCCATGAATGCCAAAGGGCATAGCCTATGGGTGACGCGCCACCGTCCAAAGATTGACCGGATCGCTTGCCCGTGGCTGATCCGCCGGTTTGTCGATAGTAATGCGCAATTCTTGTTTGCAGCCCCAGCCGAAGTCATGGATGTTGCCAAGATGTTTAAGGCAACACCATTTGACGTAGAGGATGTGTTCTGGAGCCATCGTGATGAATTCTGCACTTTCGACATTATGATCAAAGAATTCGGCTTAAATATCGAAGCACTGGACGAATTAGCCACGGTCATCCGCGGCGCGGACACCAATAAACATGAATTAGCACCGCAGGCGGCTGGTTTATTAGCTTTTTCTGTTGGAATGTCACGCATGTTTCGTGAAGATAGTGAACAGCTTGATAAAAGCATGCTTTTTTATGACGCCCTGTTTCGTTGGGCACGCGATGGTATGGATGAAAGTCATGACTGGGTCACAAGCAAGGGACCAACAAGTAAGGGATAATATCGTGAATCAAGAGCCCCCAACAATTACCGATAGTTTCTGGCTATGGCTGAAAATCGGGCTATTATCCTTTGGCGGGCCTGCTGGACAGATGGCGCTGATGCATCGCGAAATTGTCGAGCGCAAGGGCTGGTTAAGCGAAAAACAATATCTTAATGCGCTTGGGTTTTGCATGTTACTGCCTGGCCCCGAAGCCATGCAGCTAGCCACTTATGCCGGATGGCGACTGCATGGGGTTATTGGCGGGTTGATTGCCGGATTGCTGTTTGTCATTCCGGGCGCAATCGTGATTTTGGCGCTGGCCGCAGGATATGTGATGTTCGGGACCAACAGCCTTGTCGCGGCGCTGTTTCTGGGTATCAAATCAGCCGTTGTCATGATTGTCATTCAGGCCTTGATAAAGGTCGGACGACGCGCCTTGTCCGGCTGGCATCACTGGCTGATCGCGCTTTGCGCCTTTGTTGGCATTTTTGCCCTTAATCTGCCCTTTCCCCTGATTGTCGGCATTGCCGCCATTATCGGCTTTATGCAGGGGCAAGCATCAGCAAAGACAATCAGCATGGATTATCGGGATATAGAGGTACCGATCCGGCCAAAATTATCCGAGGCAGCGCGGCCAGCGATTCTGTGGTTACTCATCTGGCTGTTACCATTGGTGCTTGTCAGTCTGGTCGATGACTTTGGCATATTGGCTTCGGTTGGTGTGTTTTTTTCAAAGCTGGCGGTGGTGACGTTTGGCGGTGCCTATGCTGGCCTTGCCTATCTTGGTCAGGATGTTGTCGATAAATTTCACTGGCTAAGTACAACCGAAATGCTGGATGGGCTGGGGCTGGCCGAGACCACGCCAGGACCGCTGATTCTGGTCACGGAATTTGTCGGTTTCATTGCCGGATTCCGTAATGGTGGTGACGCTAGCTTTGCCTATGGGGTGGCTGGTGCGATGATTGCCCTGTGGGCGACATTTGCCCCGTGTTTTTTGTGGATTTTCGTTGGCGCGCCCTATATCGAATGGATCACCGCGCAACCCCGTCTGCAATCAGCACTGGGGGCGATAACAGCGGCGGTGGTCGGGGTGATCGCCAATCTGTCAATCTGGTTTGCCGCGCATGTTTTCTTTGCAGATGTGGTCACGCAGTCCTTTGGCTTTGTCCGCGTCATTGTGCCATCAACGCCTGACATGATTGCCATTCTTATGGCGGTGATTTCAGCATTCATGCTGTTTCGGCTGAAATGGGATGTCTGGTATATTGTGCTGGCGGCAGCGGTTATGGGCTGGGGTACGAGCGTGATCTAGCATATCATAATTACGCGTGATCTGAATGATTCCAGCCGGCAAACAATTGCCTTTTTGGTCGGCTTGGGTCATAACCTAGCCTTGTTAGGTCTTTGACCTGAATTTCGGTTTACCCCCTATTTCACTGCTGGACATTTGACTATGATACGCCCAATCCGCCGCGCTCTTTTATCAGTTTCAGACAAGACCGGCCTTGCCGAATTTGCCACCACGCTGACGGCGGCAGGTATTGAGCTGTTATCGACTGGCGGTACTGCAAAAATGCTGCGCGAAGCTGGACTGGATGTAACCGACGTATCAGATGTTACTGGCTTTCCCGAAATTATGGATGGACGCGTCAAGACCTTGCATCCGAAAATCCATGGCGGGTTGCTGGCACGGCGCGACAATGAAGCCCATATTGCCGCGATGCATGCCGAAGCGATTGACGACATTGATCTGCTGGTGGTTAATCTGTATCCGTTTGAA
>JABJBD010000152.1 GCA_018668795.1 Candidatus Puniceispirillum sp.
AACCAATTGCGTCGTCGATTAGCCTATCTTCGCCAGATTGTGATTGAATTGCATAACCGATCCATTTCATCGCTATCACGCGGCAAGCCAAAACGCATTAAGTCAGGCCATTCGCGGTACATACGCGTCCAAATTCCTGTTTTTGCAAGATGTGTATGTAAAGACAAAGCATCAACATCGCGGATCGTTTGAAACAGGGATGTACCACCGATAATTTCCAGATTCGCATTTGCCAGCACTTTGGCTAGCTCTGCAGATTGGCGTTCCAACGTGTCTTTATGAGCTTTGATCCATGTCTGATCCTGTAAAGCCTTGGTGCCCGCAATCAAAGCTACATTGTTAACAGCCCATGGCCCCAACATTTCGGTCAAGGAATCGCTGAGCATTTGGGACGCCATGGCAAAACCCAAGCGCACACCAGCCAAGCCAAAGAATTTTCCAAATGATCGCAAATGAATGACGCGGGAAAAAGGGGATAGATCGGCAAGAATATTGGCACCTTCTTCATTGTCCAAAAATGCACCATCAATAATCAGTAAACCGCCCTTAGCTTCAATATCCAAAGCCAAACCAACCAGATCACCATATTTGTCACCTGTCGGATTGTTCGGAAACACAACAACCGCATAATCAGCCGCATCTGGCATGACATTGCCATCGACAATATGATGACCAGCATCAGCCCAGCAATGGGCATGCTCATTATAGGTAGGTTGGCGAATCCACACTGTTCCAGTTTTCACCAGATGCGGAATGAGTTGTAAGAACGCCTGAGTGCCTGCCCCTGCTGTAACAGCAAGCTGTTCAGGTACCCCATAGGCATGACGAGCCGCCGTAACACAGGCATCAAGTGTAGCCGCCGTTGGTAATGGCTGTAATGCGTCAACTTTAATCGGGGGTAACGGATACATGATCGGGCTTATGCCTGTTGAAAGATCAAGCATATCATCAGGTGCAAAGCCATATTTGGCAGATGCAACGTCAATATTTCCCCCATGCTCACGCATTTGAAACCATTATCCCGCCATCAACGGTAATGTCACCAATTTCATCACCTTCCCAATTACGCAAAATCGGTCTGAAAAAAGGATCAAGTGAAGCTGGCATGTCATAACCGATAGCATGTAATACCGCACCCAGCGCAACTTCGGCAGCGCGTGTCTGCCCGTCACGGCATTTCAGCATCACACCCAGACCAAGCTCATGAAGGGCGGCGGCATAAACGCCCTCGGCACCCGTTTTGGCAGTTATACTGGCACCAAAGGCGGTAGCAAGTGCGCTACAAAGCCGTCTTTCGCCCGCCAGCAAGAGTGGTGCCGATGCAATACCACGGGTTATTCGCGCACAGGCCTCAGCCCTATGTGGCGGTAATTGGTCATGATCAGCAAACAAAGCAAAAGCGCGCGCCCAGTTTCCCAGAGGCGCACTGACCGCTGGCGCGCCGCACCCATCAAAACCATGCGTAAAGCTCAAAATATCAACGCCTGTCATTGCATCCAAAACGCCAATGATTGATTGTTGTACTGGGTGCGTAATGGCCGCATAACCTTCATTTGTAACACCCATCAGATGCGCCAGCACCAGCATACCGCTATGTTTACCACTGCAGTTATTATGGATACGTTCGGGCGCTTTCAGATTTTGCACCTGTTCGACCATAGCATTGCGTTCAATCGACCAATGCGCGCCACAAATTAGACAGCTTGGTTCCAGATTAAATTTTTTAAGTAACTGCGATACAGCCGCGCTATGAATTGGCTGGCCATTATGGCTAGCACAGATGATTGACCATTCAGAATCTTCGATTGCAGGCATCATATCGCCTTGCACATATTTTTCGGCCAAGGCGATCGCCTGAAGAGGTTTCATCGCCGACCTTGGAAAAATAGGACGTTCGACATCACCAAGGCCGATAATTACCTTGCCGTCAGCGTCGCATACCGCAATGTCAACCGCATGATAACTTTCCATCGTATGATTGCGGTTCACGTTTACAATCAACGGCGCATCGCTATGCAACGGCAAGGTCTGGCGAGGTGTTATTATTTGAGTCATTAAATGCCTACAGAATGGAATATCAGCCAGCTGGATACTGGCAAACAATATATGTTTGTCAACCTGTTCATCGATTGCTCACAAGCAGAACAATCATGGGCAACCCTATGCATCATTTATGATCTGTGCTTCATGCATAATGCTATCAAGGCGCGACAACAAAAGATCAGCGTCTGCTTGATTAATTGTCAATGGGGGGCGGATTTTCAGCACATTATCCCATGGGCCATCTGTACCAATGAGAATTCGATATGCCCGTAACCGATTTGAAACATATACAGCTAGCTGCGTTGCGGGGGTTTTGCTCGTGCGATCAGTGACTAATTCTATGCCCGTAAATAGTCCCATGCCGCGAACATCGCCAATAATCGGATATTTGTCCTGTAGCTTGCGATACCCATCTAACAAATGATGACCGATAGTTTCAGCGTTTTTCTGTAAATTTTCTTCATCAATAATATTCAACACCTCGGCACCTATCAGGCAGGCCAGTGTGGTGCCACCAAATGTTGAGAAAAACTCCATTCCAGTGACGAATGAGTCAGCGATTGCCTTGGTTGTTGCGACAACACCGATAGGGTGGCCATTACCAACGGGCTTGCCAAGAACAACCATGTCGGGACTGGCATCTTGCTTCTCGAACCCCCAATAAACATGCCCAAGCCGACCAAGCCCCGTTTGCACTTCATCAGCGATACATACACCACCTGCTTTGCGAACACGCGCATATACCTCTTTCAGATAACCTTGTGGCGGGATGATCTGCCCACCCACACTAGGGAAACTTTCGGCAATAAAACCCGCAAGGCCAGCCCCTTTTTTGCCAATCGCCACTACGGCATCATCAATAGCAGCCGCATATTTAGCACCTGCTTGACGGTCATCATACCCAAAGCGCCCACGGTAGGGGTCAGCCACCTCGATCACCTCAACCCAGTCAGGTGCCCCCTCGCCGCCTGGCCCGTTAAATTTATAAGGGCTTATATCAATCGTTCCCGTGGTGTGACCATGATAGGCGTGATCCTGAACAATCATATGTTTCTGGCCAGTATGTGCCCGCGCCAGACGAAGCGCCAATTCATTGGCTTCTGATCCTGAGGTCAGAAAATAAAAATGATCAAGATGTGTTGGCAATCGCGCCCGCAAAGCGTCTGCAAATTTTATCTGCGCTGGATGTAGATACCGCGTATTCGTATTAATCATTTGTAGCTGGCGCGCGGCGATTGCCTGTAAGCGCGGATGTGCATGCCCAACATGCGGCACATTGTTATAGGCATCAAGATAGGTGCGGCCATATTGGTCATAAAGATAATTACGCCAGCCACGCAATAACATGACTGGTGCTTTGTATGACAACTTCAGATTCGCACCAAAACGTTCCGCGCGTGCTGTTTCCGCATCCTGGGTGCTGGCTATGTTATAAAGCATGCGCGCTTCGTCCAGCCCAAGCAAAACCGCCGGATTGGGGTATAAAGTGACATAAAGAGCTAGATCATCCGGATCGGCAACACCAGGCCAATCATCGCCATGCAATATAAGGCTGATACCAAGTTGAAAATGCAGATGCGGTTGCCAACCACCATTAACCTCAACTGATCCAAGCGCGGCAAATTTTGTGCCTTTGGCGATGGTCAGCCCCGGTGTAAGCCCCGCTATTGTATGCGGGTCAAGATGACCATATAGCGTATAAAAATCATCACCATCAGCAGTCTTATGGGCAAGCACAACGACACCGCCATAATTCAGACGTTGCGCGCGATCAACCGCGCTCACCACAATGCCATCATAAGGCGCAAACACATTCTGACCAGAAGCGGCAAACACATCAATGCCCAGATGCATAGTGCGCCGCCCATCAACAGGATGTGATGCGGTCAGGAAAGCATCCTCGGTGTACACCAAACGCGGCTCAAGATAATGCCCTACCTGCGCCTTGGACATTTTGTCATCTTGCGACGCTATCAGGCTGATAGCTTCAGCGTTAGTTAGATTCGTGGGATTCTGTGGCAAAGTTGAATCGCCAACCGCGCATGAACAAAGTGGCATATCAGCAAGGTCAAAACCAAAAACAGGCGCAAAATCAGCTTTGTTATTATTGATCCAGTCTAAAGTCTGCGCGGCAGATGAGGTAATATCCAGCCCACATGCCAACCGCAACCGCGCTGTTACTTCATCATTTCCGATATACTGGAATTGATGCAAGAAAGCGCGGATTGGCGCTTGTGACACCATCACATAAGAATCATCAGGTCGCTCTTTCGCCATCATGCCTGCATTCACCATGCTAACGGCAAGCCGTGTCAGCAATAAAGGATAAACCAGTGCTATATCGTCAGCGGTCAATGGATAAGCGCGATGATAGCCAGCTACAACTGCACATAATTTTTCTAGTGGGCGCGGATCACCCAGAACCATATAAGCTGCCAAAATGGCTAGATCACAGACAGCAGGCGCCTCAATCATATCGCCAAAATCAACAATTCCTGTCAAAGACGGCTTTGGCGTCATAGTGTCAAAATCCATTGCAGGCGTTACCAGTAGATTATAATCATTAGGATCATTATGGATTGGCGTTTTAGGCCGTTTTGCAAGTGTGCCAACGCAATGCGTGCGGTATTCTTCAATGATCTTGCCGACAATCTGCCGGTCAGTCAGGTCGTCTATAACCGAGATATGAGGATAAACCCAATCGGCACATGTTAAATCCCATTTCATCTCACGCGATAAGCCCGGATGCGTGAAATCGGCAAGAGCGACTGTGACCTGACCGCATTTATAACCTATTTCATCAAGCAATATGCTGTTATGCGGGCAGATATCAGCAAGCGGCTTGCCATCTAGGCTAGTGATTATCCAGACCAGACGTTCTTGTCCGTCGGTATCAGCCGCCATAAAATAGGGATGACCATCTTTGGTCGGTATGACTCGTGGCACCGGCACATCTGGCGCAGTCTTGGTGATATGTGCAAGCGCCGCAATCTGCATCTCGACATGCGATAATGGACAATCATGTGCCGTGATTTTGGCAACAGCAACAAGCTTGTCCTGATCGAAAACACCTATATTGGTATCATATTCCCCATTTAAGCGCAGCAATTTGCCTGTCACATCGAACTGCGACGCAAATATTTGTTTCCAATGCGCCATATCCAGCGGTGATAATGTTGGGGTTTCGGCAGACATTACGGGCTCACTCACTTTACTAAAAGACATATGCTGACAGGTTTTTTGACAGTCGAACACATACATCATACAACAAGATCATCAACCTGCCGATCATTACGCCCAATTTACAGTGGAAATGTGTTATGCGCCATTATTTCATCACCGGAGTCAGTTCAGGCATAGGTGCCGCCTTGGTGTCGGCCTTGAGTCCAGATGCGAACATCACGGGCGTTGCACGGCGTCAGGATCGGCTTGATGCCCTATCAAAAAAACATGCCCATTTTCATCCTATCGCCGCAGATGTAACTGATGCCAAAGCAATGCGAACTGCTGTCAAGGAAGCCATAAAAACTTTTGGACCCATTGACGTAGCTATCCTTAATGCTGGTATTTATACACCGCAAGATGGCAACAAAATTGATCCGGCAGTTTACCACCAGCACATGAATGTTAATTATATGGGCGTTGTTAATACATTAGCACCAATCGTTACCAATATGATTACACAAAAACAAGGACATATAGCCATTACATCATCTGTTGCTGGATGGCGAGGCTTACCTAAATCAGCAGCCTATGGCCCCACCAAAGCTGCCCTCATTTCGCTGGCAGAATCACTTTATTTTGATCTCACTCCCCGCGGGATAAAGCTACAGGTCATTTGCCCCGGCTTTGTCGAAAGTGAAGCCACCGCAGTAAATGATTTTAAGATGCCTGATTTACTTTCAAGTGATCAGGCTGCCGCGCATATTCTTAGTGGGCTAAAACATGATAATTTTATTGTCGATTTTCCAAAATCATTTACCCGCAAAATGAAGTTTTTGAAATATCTGCCAGATCGGCTGTTTTTCAAATTTGTCGCGCGGCAAACCGGACATAATTAGCCATGAACGCTAATCAACAAACGGACATTATCAAAGCCTATGTCGCCGCCTTCACCACTTTGCGCGCCAATAATATTGATACGCTTTTGAAAATGATTGATGATAATGTGCGCTTTAGCGATCCATTTAATGATGTATATGGGAAGGTCGGTTTTCAGGCTATTTTTGATCATATGTTCAAAACCTGTGATAATCCGTGCTTTGTCGTGACAGACATTGCGCATTCAGATCAGGTGGCATATCTGCGTTGGGATATGACCGCCACCTTAAAAAACTGGCCTAAATCTGGGCTTTTTCTGTCAGGTATGAGTGAAATACATATTGGTGACAATGGATTGATAAGCGCACATATCGATCATTGGGACAGCGCGAGTCAGCTACTGGCAAAGCTACCTATCATTAATGTTTTGATCCATCCGATTCTTCGTCGCTTCAGGATACCGGTCTAAAGCTAATCAAAACTTCACCAAGTAAAAAACCCCATTTCAATACTTTTGCACGATTGACCAGAATGGCGCCATCCTGCAATGCCATCACATCGTCGAACGTGACCGTCACCTTACAGCCAAACATCGGCAGATTGAATTTATAACGCCAGCTCAAAACGTTATTGGTCAAAACGCCTTTTGCGTGACCAACAACATCAGCACATTCACCACGATAAACACCGCCTTCAAGCGCTGTTACTGTCCATTGACGGGTTTCAAACTCGCCATCATCATAAACAAAATATTCATCAAGAATAAATCCATCATCGGTACGACGCCCGTCAATCGTAACGCGAAACTGACGCTGAACAGTACCAAATCGGTCAATAAAAAGACCAAAAGCGGTTAATTGACCGTCAAAATACTGCTCAGGCAGAAATGATGGAATGTCAATTTTTGCACCTGATGGCACATCATCTTTTATGTTTGTCTTAGCCATTAGCGATGCATCACCAACATCTGCTTCACATCAATCATGCCAGCGCGGAACCCACCCTCGCAATATGACAGATAAAGTTCCCACATACGTTTAAAACGCTCGTCAAACTTATCCTCAGCCATAGTTGGCCATGCAACATTAAAGCGGTCACGCCATTCCGCCAAAGTCCTTGCGTAATGCTGGGCATAGCCATTTTCTTCAACCAGTTGCAAACCCGCGTCATTCAGAGGCTTATCAAGCATAGGCAGAGATGGCAGCATACCGCCCGGGAAAATATAACGCTGAATGAAGTCAGGTTGGCTTTTATAGGCATGAAAAGATTTATGATCTATTGTGATTGATTGGATCGCCGCACGCCCCCCCTTTTTCAACAATTTAGAGATAGCGTCAAAATAGGTTGGCCAATAGGCTTCACCAACGGCTTCAAACATTTCAATAGACACAATCTTGTCAAATTTACCCGTGAGGTCGCGATAATCGACAAGTTGCAGATCAGCTTTACCAGCCAGCCCTGCCGCATGAATGCTTTGCGTGCCAAATTCGAATTGCTCTTTTGAAATTGTAACACCGGTAACGCGCGCACCAATCGTCGAGGCCACATATTTGGCAAAGCCACCCCAACCACAGCCAATTTCAAGAACATGGTCATCTGGCTGAATATCGGCCATTTCAACAAGTTTTTGGTATTTATAGATCTGCGCCTTGGTCAGATCATCGCCATCATTTTCAAATACTGCTGAAGAATATGTCATAGTTGGGTCAAGCCAATGCGCATAAAAATCATTGCCTAGATCGTAATGATGCGCGATATTTTTGGCAGAACCGCTTTTGCTATTCCTGCGCCAATAATGATAGCTTCGCAATGCCCATTTTCTGATGAAATTTGGTTTTAATTGTACGTCCATATCTTCGTCATGATAGACCGCTAACTCAATCAGGCTTGGCAATGTGTTACTGCTGGCATCGCCATCCATGATCGCTTCACAAAACCCCATTTTTCCATCCCGCAGAATGCGTGACAAAGCAGAACGCGTGCGCAAACGCAGATCAGCATCGGGGCCAGCCTTTCCCGACTTGAAATCGTGAATACTGCCATCTGGCAAGGTTAGCTGAAGGCTGCCACATTCAATTCGGTTTAGAATAGCAATAAATAGTTGCACCTGTTTTTTATATATAAATTCGGAAAACATAAAATCAAAACTCCTTAACTTTTCCGATATCTTTTGCTTCTGACCACATCTTAGGAGGGGCTGGTCTAGAAAAGAAATGTACTTTTTTTAACCACAACTTAATGGCTTCAATATGAATTGATACAAGTGGACGAAGCGGCCATTGTCCAGTCGAAATCAGCCCACTAAGAATTGACGCGCTGGACAAAATGCGCATTTTACCTCGCAAGGTAGCTGTCAAAGCAACTTTATCCACTTGATGGTAGCGCATAAGAAGGCGCAATCGATCACCAACAACTCTTATTTTCAGACGGTAATGTCCGCTATTCGCAAAAAAAGGCGAAACATGTAGCAACTTTTCAGCCCGCATGACTGTGTGATTTTTAGTTACCTGCCCGATATAGGAATGCATGTCCCCAAAGGTGTTGCGCACTTCATAAATGTGAACACGCTCAGCGCCTGATTTATCACATAGGACATAGACTGAAACAGGATTAAATACGAGGCCGAAAATACGAGGAAACGTCAGCAAATGAACAGATGCTATTTCCTGACTTGGGCATAGTTCGGCAGCTCTGGCACGGGCATAATCAGCCAATTTTACCAATGGCGCTTTTGATTTGAAATTTTCCCCATGATCACGTTGCCGAAATGATAACAGGTTAAATTTATCAACGCTGAACAACATTGACATACGGTTCACTTTGTCAAGTTGATCAAGGTTAATCCACAAAGATAGCCCCTTACGGCTTAAAAAATGTGAAGGGGTGCCGTGCCGCGTATGGTCAATCTGTGAAATGACTAGCTGGCATGCTGACATCAAGCACCAACCTTTATTGACTCATTAGTTGAAACAAGAAATGCGTCAACATCACTGTGCCAAGGGATTTGCGCACCCAATGTTTTGGCGATAGCGACCGCTGATTTCAAGCCATCCTCATGGAAACCATATCCGGTCCATGCACCTGCGAAAAACAAATTATTTACGCCCTGAATATCAGCCAGCTGTGGTTGCGCATCTATCGCGGCAGAATCAAATACCGGATGATGATAGATAAATTCCCCATGCACAAGTTTTGGGTCGGGCTCTATATGTGGGTTTAGCGTTTCATAAAGCGGATAGTTCGTATCAATTGATTGCAAACGGTTCATCCAGTAAGTCAGACATAGATTGTCCTGATTTCCTGACTCAGACCCGTCTTTGGACGTAATATAGTTCCACGCCGCCCATGTAGATTTTCGACGTGGCATCAAGCGCGCATCCGAATGTAAAACTGCACGATTAGGTTGAAATTTGAAAGCAGACAGAACATCCCTTTCCATGTCGGTCGGATCAGCAATCAATGCAAGCGATTCATCAGCATGAGCTGCCATAATGACCTTATCGAACCAAAGATCACCCTGCCCCTCAATCGAGAGCATAACGCCAGCATTGGCGCGGCGTATTGATGTGATATTGACACCGCAATGTACCTTGTCGCCAAGCGCCTTATGGATTCTGGTGACATATTCGCGCGACCCGCCTAGCACCGTGCGCCATTGTGGGCGGTCAATGAAGTTAAGCAATTTATGGTTTTCCATAAAACGCATGAATGAGCGGACAGGAAATGCGTTCATCATATTCGATGTACACGACCAAATTGCCGCGCCCATTGGCAGTAAATGATCTGTTACAAATGGCTCACCATAATTCTGGCGCGCTATGAATGCACCAAGTGTTTCATCTTCAGGTCCATCATAAGCATCACGTGGCGCGGTGCGATAAAAGCGCACAAGGTCAGCCAACATCGACCAATAACGGCGGCGCAACAGATTAGACGGTTGTGCCAGCAAACCCTTGATTGATCCTTCATATTCAGATCGGCCATCTGCAAGCGAAACAGCAAACGACATATCGGTATTTTGCGTAGGCACATCAAGAACAGAGAACAAATTGATTAGATTAGGGTAATTCAATGGATTATAGACGATAAAACCCGTATCAACCGGTACCTTTACACCCTCAAAATCAGCATCAACAGTGTGACTGTGCCCACCTAGCCGTGTCGCCTTTTCAAAGACGTGAACATCAGCATGGTCTTTCAAAAGATACGCTGAGCCCAACCCAGAAATACCCGAACCAATAACGGCAACCCGCATTCAAACATCCCTATCAAAATATTGATCCGGCGACTATCAAAGCTGGCGCCATCAGTTACTTATTTAACTGATTATTCACATATATATATACAAACATCCTATCAAATTCTATCAGTATCATATGGTTATAGTTGCGATATTTTTGATAGACACGCATAAATCACATCAGTTTTGTGAGGCTTTTGTAAATGAATGATTAAATCTATCGGTATTTCCCGTCAAAATTGTGAAGTTCAAGCCATTGATATATGGCGTGACGGTCTATCAGCAACGATACTGACATGGGGTGCTGTGGTGCAGGATTTGCGCCTTTTAGGCCATGAGGCACCGTTGGTGTTAGGATTTCGCAAGTTCAAACATTATCCCCGCTATTCACCCTATTACGGTGCCATTGCTGGACGCGTTGCCAACCGCATTGCTGAGGGGCAAGGACAAATCGATGATACAACCGTTCAAAGTGATACCAATTTCCTAGGTAAACATAGTTTGCATGGTGGCAAAGACGGTTTCGGCACGCGCGACTGGGACATTCGCGATCATGGGCATGATTTTGTGGAACTGGTTTTACGCGATCCCGATGGCATGATGGGCTTTCCGGGCATGTTGGATGTGGTTTGTCGATATGAAATTCAACCTGGCAATGTCCTTACGGTAACGCTGGATGCCCAAACCGATGCGCCTACCTTTTGTAATCTGGCACATCACAGTTATTTCTGCCTTGATGATACAGGCGACATTCGTGGTCATGAATT
>JABJBD010000146.1 GCA_018668795.1 Candidatus Puniceispirillum sp.
CGGCATCAAGCATCATCCGACCGAAGGTCGATGGATGATCGCGGCATCAAGCATCATCCGACCCAAAGTCGATAGATGGATGTACAAATCATCCAACAATATATATGCCGTCCCCCTTGTAGGGACGGCTTTTTATTGCCATTTTCTTATATATGGACGGCCTTGATTTCACCCTTGAACAAACCAAAGACATTAGTGCAATTAGCACTGATGATTGGAATCGTCTGGCTGGCGATGGCAACCCTTTTGTTCGGCATGAATTTCTAAAGGCAATGGAAACAGGTGGCGCTGTCGGTAATGACAGTGGCTGGGAACCTTTGCATCTTTTATTGCGTGATAGCGAAGGCAGTTTACTGGGCGCGGTGCCGCACTATATCAAGCACCATTCCTATGGCGAATATATTTTCGATCATAGCTGGGCTGATGGCTTTATGCGTGCGGGGGGTCAATATTATCCAAAATTGCTGGGCGCGGTGCCCTTTACCCCGGCGGCTGGCCCACGTTTGCTGGCACGCGACAATCGTGACGATATCAAAGCCGCGCTTGCCTATGGCATCACTCAATTAATTGATAAATACAGCCTGTCATCGGCGCATCTGAATTTCCTGCCCAAAGACGATCTTGCGCCATTGCGGGCGGCTGGATGGCTCATTCGCTCTGGCTTGCAATTTCACTGGCATAATAAAGACTATAAAGATTTTGATGATTTCCTGTCTGGCTTATCATCGCGCAAACGCAAAAACATCAAAAAGGAACGTCAGTCTGTTCATGATGCTGGCGTCCGGATGATCCAGTTAACTGGCAGTGATATTACCCAGACGCATATCGACACATTTTTCCGGTTCTACATATCGACCATCGATCGTAAATGGGGCGGTGCCTATCTGACGCATGATGTCTTTCGCGATCTGCACAGAACAATGTCTGATAAAATTTTGTTGGTACTTGCCGAATATCAAGGCCGAATCATTGCTGGTGCAATCAACTTTATCGGTGATGATTGTCTTTATGGGCGCAATTGGGGTGCCGACCTTGATATTCCAAATCTGCATTTTGAGACATGCTATTATCAGGCGATTGATTTTGCCATTGCACATGGCCTCGCCCGCGTTGAAGCAGGCGCGCAAGGATTCCACAAAGTTCAACGCGGATATTTGCCTGCCAAAACCTATTCGGCACACTGGATCGCGCATGATGGCTTCAAGGATGCCATTGCCCGTTTTCTAACTGCCGAAAGCCGTGGAATCGAAGCTGAAAAAAACCATATCGATTTTGTCAGCCCCTTTAAAAAAGATGGCTAGTTAAAAAATAGTTAGCCATCCTGTGGGGCTGGCAAAGCTGTCCGTTTACCGCTTGGCAAAGCACGTTGCGGCGGGGCTTTCACCTCAACCACAATTTCATCATCCTTGACATCGACAAAGGCAAGACCACCACCAGACAGCTCGCCAAATAGCAACGCATCGGCAAGTGGTTTTTTGATATTTTCCTGAACCACGCGGGCAAGTGGGCGGGCACCATAATTACGGTCATACCCGCGCGCTGCCAGCCAGTCACGCGCCGCATCACTCAGTTCAATTTCAACGTTGCGTTCGGCCAGCTGGGCATCCAGCTGCATCATGAATTTATCGACAACAAGCCGGATCACATCGCTTTCCAGCGGCGCAAACGGTATCATCGCATCAAGACGGTTACGGAATTCAGGCGTGAACATTTTCTCAATCGCTTCTATATCAGCCCCGTCATTCATATCACGGCCAAAACCAATCGCCTTTTTGGACAATTCCTGCGCTCCCGCATTCGTTGTCATAATCAAAATGACATTACGGAAATCAACCGATTTACCGTTATTGTCGGTCAGCTTGCCATGATCCATCACCTGCAACAAAATATTGAACAGATCGGGATGCGCTTTTTCAATCTCGTCAAGCAACAGCACCGCATGAGGGGTCTGATCGACAGCATCGGTCAAAAGACCACCTTGATCGAAACCGACATAGCCCGGAGGTGCACCAATCAGGCGCGACACTGTGTGACGTTCCATATATTCCGACATGTCGAAACGAATCAGCTTGATACCCAAGGCTTCGGCCAGTTGACGTGCCACTTCGGTTTTACCAACGCCCGTGGGGCCAGAAAACAGATAATTACCGACTGGCTTTTCAACTTCACGCAAACCAGCACGCGATAATTTGATTGCCGATGACAATGCCGAGATTGCCGCATCTTGACCAAAGACTAGGCGTTTCAGATCATCTTCAAGCGTTGCCAAAACCGCTTTATCATCGCGGCTAACATGCTTTGAAGGTATCCGCGCCATCGTCGCAACAGTCGCTTCGATTTCTTTTTGTCCAACAGTTGCCTTACGGCGTGAAGGTGCCAACAGATTTTGGGCGGCGGCAGCCTCATCAATCACATCAATCGCTTTATCAGGAAGCTTGCGGTCATTGATATAACGCGCAGCCAGATCAACCGCAGTCTTTAATGCAGCGCCTGTATAACGAATTTTATGATGCGCCTCATAACGACTTTTCAGACCATTCAGAATTTTAATGGTATCTGCCACTGTCGGCTCAGCCACATCGATTTTCTGGAATCGGCGCACCAGCGCACGATCTTTTTCAAAATGACCACGATATTCTTTATAGGTTGTTGACCCGATACAACGCAGATTACCTTCCTGCAAAGCTGGCTTTAACAGGTTAGACGCATCCATAGCCCCACCCGATGTTGCCCCAGCACCAATCACTGTATGAATTTCATCAATGAAAAGAATCGCGTTTTCATCTTCCTCAATAGCCTTCATGACCGCTTTCAAG
>JABJBD010000202.1 GCA_018668795.1 Candidatus Puniceispirillum sp.
CACCACCTCGTTTAACAAAACCGACTGGTGAAGCATCTGGCCACACATTAGCGGCCTCCGTTATGTGGCGGGTCTTGCGATGCGCTCCGGCCTAGCCTGAGTGATGGCAGGCCTGTTGTTTTGGCACGGTTTCGGGCATCAGTTTCGCGATTGCGATAGCGGTCAGGCAACCAGATTTGGAATGACCGGCCAATACCGGCATAAAGCGCGCTTTCATCTAGCGCGGCAAAACCGATGAAATCAGCCGATAGCATAATCCGGCCTTCGCTATCCAGCTTCATTTCCTGGGCGCTGGATAACATTGTCTGCAAGGTGGCGACTTCTTCGGACAGGCTGTCCATTGTATCAATGGCGTCAACAATCTGGCCAATACGTTCAGAACCACAACCTTCAAGGCAAGGCTCGGTCAGCGATTTATAAATATAAAGCGGATCATCGCGTCGTTCCAATACGGCGCGGAAAGGGGCTGGCACGGATAAGCGTCCCTTCTTGTCAATCCGATGCTCAAATGTGGATAGAAATAAATCCACGCGACGCTCCTATAGTTCACAGCCGTGCCAGCCAGTTGCTCCGGCCATAAGCGGAATGCCATGTGCCGGGTATCACTTTACAAACCCCCTAAAACTTCAGGTGCAGCGCAGATTTCCGCAGGGAGGAACCAGAAAGCGCGCCATTCACCCAAAGATGGGATATTATGGGATAACATGGGAAATAATGGTCGTCAATGGGTTTTAGCTTGTTTTTCATGGGAAAAGGCAAGCTTTTCAATGTATTAAATGTAAAATATGAGAAAATAGCCTCAAGCCAATGAAAAACATTATTTTTTCAATTTATGTTCATTTTTTGTTCTATTATTAACGTTTTTTTAACTATGTTGCTTCCATAGTCCCATCCCTGCGCATGCAGATGACGGCATTTCACATATGGGCACCTTCGCACGGTGCCGTATGCCGCCAGAGTCCCAAAGCATGGGATGATTTCAACCAAGCATAGGAGTGATTATGCAAACTGACCGAAATACTGATTTAACAACCTTATCCGATCTGAATAATGCGGTAACGGGAACGGCATTCTTTGACGCCACCACGGCAAACAAACCCAATGATGTAAACAGTAACGGTATTGTTAACACCATTTATCAAGGCGACATTGGCTGGCAGATGCTGATCGCCAATGATGCCCCGCGCGAATTCTGGCAACGTACGCGTAAACCAGCCACGCCCTATTGGCGCAACTGGCGCAGATTTGCCGATTTTCGCACGGTCAATGATGCGATTGACGCGGCGCTGGCGACAGCCAGTCAAGCGGATGCCGAGACGGTCAAAAGCCTGATTGCCGAACATGGCGCGGCGGAAGTAAGCGCGCGTGATGCGACGATTGCCAGTGCGGTTTCATCCGCGGTGAATGACATCCCGCAGGGTCTTGATCGCGCGGCGGTGGAATCGATTGTCGATACCAAGCTGGATAGTGAGTTGGATGACGAACGCACAGCGCGTAATGACGCCATTAATACGGCGGTTAACGCGGCAACAACGGCCATCATTACGGGGCGTAAAGGCGCGATTGAAACGGCGATTGCCACCGAACGTGCGGCGATTGACCGCGCAGTTGACAGCAAAACAGGTATTATTGACGCCAAGGTAACAACGCTTGATGCCAAGCTGGAAAGCGAACGTGATGCCCATGCCGCCGCACTTCGCGCCCAGCGTATCGAGCTGAAAAACGCGATTGCGAACATCATCCCTGATTTTGATACGCATATGGCCAGCATCATCCAGACCGAGCGCAGTGATAGAACAGCGGCGATCGTGGCTGAGGCAGACCAGCGCAAGATAGCAATCACACATGAAGCCGAAACACGCGATAATGCTATCCGCGGGCTGGATACAAAGCTTATGGGTGACATCGCCGCGGCGCGCCGAGCGATCTCTGGCGATATTACAACGGCGGTGGCGACCGAACGCGATGCCCGCAAGGCGGCTGACAGGGCGGTGACCACACAGATTGCCAATAGCGGCTTTCCATCCGGTACAAAGATGCTGTTTCAACAATCCAATGCCCCCACGGGCTGGACAAAGGATACAGCGCATAATGACAAGGCCTTGCGGATTGTGTCGGGGTCAGTGGGTAGTGGTGGCAGTGTTTCTTTTAAAGCTGCTCTTAGTCACAGACGAGTCGATGGCAATATATCGAATAAAGTTTCCGGTTCCGTCGCTGGCCATGCCATTACTGTGGCGCAGATGCCGCACCACCTTCATGGTATGAAAGTAGGATATGATAGTGGTTCTCATCCTGATAGCCACACTTCATCACGTGGAAGACTTACCACCCTAGGGGGCTTTTATTATACAGATAATTCAAATATGCGCACAAAATCGACAGGTGGCAACCAGCCTCATTCACACGGCGCAGGGTCTTTATCGGTTACAAGCACCTTTCGTGGCTTACCCATCGATATGCGGGTGCGCTATGTCGATGTGATTATCGCAACCAAGGACTAATTGAAACTAAGGACTAGGGGGGTCAGCTATGAAAATCGAACCGCAACCAAATTGCCCACTCAATGCGTTTGAATCATGCAAAAAATTTGAATGCGCATGGTTCATGAAGGTGGCTGGCACGCACCCCAACACAGGTGCCGAAACCGAGGAATGGGGATGCGCGATGGCATGGTTGCCGGTTCTGCTGATCGAGAACGCCCAGCAATCGCGCCAAACTGGCGCGGCGGTGGAAAGTTTTCGCAATGAAGTGGTGAAAAACACCACCCCCGCGCTCCCCGATGCAGGTGCCAGTCTGCCGCGTCTATCCTAGCTAGCGAAGCCAAACAGCTGTCTATCAATGTTATGGGGTGTCTTAGACCGCACCCCATAAATGCGCCCAATCGAAATGGTTAATGGTTTTATGGTGTCATTAAATATCGACTACAGTGAGTCAAGGAGCAGGCGAGATGA
>JABJBD010000090.1 GCA_018668795.1 Candidatus Puniceispirillum sp.
ACCAGGCGACATTGATATGATGATTGTTCGCGAAAATACTGAAGGTGAATATTCTTCGATTGGTGGCAAGATGTTCCCTAATACAGATCGTGAAATTGTCATGCAGGAAACTGTGATGAGTCGCCAAGGTGTTGACAGGATTTTGAAATATGCTTTTGAGCTTGCCATGGAACGTGGCAAGCATTTGACTTCGGCGACTAAATCTAACGGTATTTCAATTACCATGCCTTATTGGGATGAGCGCGTGGCAGAAATGGCGAAAAATTACACCGATGTAAAAGTGGATAAATATCATATAGATATTTTAACCGCGCAGTTTGTTTTAAACCCAGACTGGTTTGACGTGGTTGTGGCCTCTAATCTCTTTGGCGACATCTTGTCTGATCTGGGGCCAGCTTGCACAGGAACCATAGGCATCGCACCCTCAGGCAATATCAATCCCGAAGGTGTCTTTCCATCGCTATTTGAACCTGTGCATGGTTCTGCGCCAGATATAGCTGGGAAGGGAATTGCAAACCCTGTTGGCCAGATTTGGGCTGCGGCAATGATGCTTGACCATTTGGGTGTCAAGGAAGCAAGCCAGTCAATAGTCACGGCAATTGAACAAGTACTGTCAGACGCATCATTTAGGACAGCTGATCTTGGTGGTAGTGCAGACACGGTGACATGCGGCAAGGCGATTGCTGATGCGGTATTGGAGATGCCATAGATGAAAGCGTCCAAGTTTTTGCACGGTTTCACAGTTGAAAAAATAACTTTGCCTGATGTCGAGATTAATTATACCAGTGCTGGCAATGGTCCCCCGATTTTATTGCTTCATGGGCATCCACAAACACATATCGTATGGCGGAAAGTTGCGCCCCTGCTTGTTAATGCTGGCTATCGTGTCATTGCACCTGATTTGCGCGGCTACGGGGACAGTGGAAAACCAGAAAGTGATATTAATCACTATCCTTACTCAAAACGGGTGATGGCGCAGGATCTAATTGCCTTGATGGCAAAACTTGACCATGAACATTTTTCTGTTGTTGGACATGATCGTGGCGGGCGCGTGGCGCACAGGATGGCTCTTGATTTTCCAAATGCAGTTGAACGATTAGCTGTACTTGATATTGCCCCAACAGATATGATGTATGCGCAAACAAACAAAGAGTTTGCCACACGATATTTCTGGTGGTTCTTTTTAATTCAGCCTTATGATTTCCCTGAAAGAATGATCGCTAGTGATCCCGAGTATTTTTTGCGTCGCCATATAGCTGGTCAGGTTAAAATTGAAGGGGCGGTGAGCAATGAAGCTATATCAGAATATCTGCGCACCTATAATAATCCAAAAACCATTCATGCAATTTGTGAGGATTATCGTGCTTCAGCCGGCATTGATTTAGAACATGACAAATTAGATCAAGGGCGTCTTATTGAAGCCCCCTTGTTGGCCATTTGGGGTACAATGAGTGTTGTCGGTGATTTGTATGATGTTGAAGCGGCATGGCAGGAAAAGGCAAAAAATGTAACAGGTTTTGCGCTACCGTGTGGCCACGCCATTCCTGAGGAAGCCCCAGATGAATTAGCATTCAAGCTTTTGGCATTTTTTGCTGATAAATGAGTGTTTATAGTTAGGCGTGAGTGTCCAGATTTGCAGATATTCTTTATCCGCAGCGCAGTTAATTAAATATGTTACCTGATGGCATGCCGGACACCATATAATCAGAGACTAACGGCCATAAATGAAGCAATTTATTAGATAAAGATAAGGGGGTCTGGCGGAGGGACGGGGATTCGAACCCCGGTGAAGTGTTACCCTCAACACGCTTTCCAAGCGTGCGCCTTAAGCCACTCGGCCACCCCTCCGCATGTGCGGCAAATTAACAGGCTCACCCCCGCATGTAAACAAGCCGTGCTTCTGAAAAGTGACTCTATAAGGCAAAATTTGGTTTATTGAGTGGTCAGTCTGGCTGTCATCACCTTAAGTGCCCACTACATTATAGGACGAAAACACCACATGATCTGCAAAGCGGCAACCCGACATTGGATGAAACCGCGTAAATCCATGTTTTTGATATATTTCAAGGCTCAATTTATATTCAGCCATTCGGCATTTTGCGCTTGTGACTGGCTCTTGCAATCGTCAATATGAACTGATGATAGGAATCTTTTTTAAAACCATTGCGGCTTTGTTCGCGCTTTTGGCGCTATATGTTATCTGGCTGGATGTAACCGCCACCAGTAGCCCCAGCATCGTGCTGGGACAGTTCTGGTTTGAGCATCACAGCGCTTCATTACAGGTCGGCGAAGCGATTATCAGCCGCTATATAGATCCATGCGGCCTGATCGTTGCATTTAATTGCGAACCGTTTCTCTGGCATCCCCTAATTGCCAGTCTGCTTGGCTGGCCAGCGGCGTTGATTTTTATTATCTGCGCCCTGTTTTTTGGGGGACTTTCGCGTCTTCGTCGCAAGGGATCTTCACAACGCGTTTCAAAACGCGCCTTGCATCGTAACGGGGCATCGTAACGGTACATCGTAACGGGGCGACCTAGTTATGCCACCTATCCAAAATTAGTTATCACCCATTTTCAAAGCTTCAAAAAAGGCCGTTTGCGGAATATCGACTTTGCCGAACTGCCGCATCTTCTTTTTGCCCTCTTTCTGCTTTTCCAACAGCTTTTTCTTACGCGTAATGTCGCCACCATAGCATTTGGCGGTAACATCTTTTCGGAGCGCCGCAATCGTTTCGCGGGCAATAACCTTGCCGCCAATCGCCGCTTGCAGTGCCACCTTGAACATCTGTCGTGGCACTAGGTCTTTCAGCCGAATACAGATGGCTCGGCCTTTGCCCTCAGCCTGATCGCGATGCACAATCATCGACAATGCGTCAACTGGATCACCATTGACAAGAATTGACACTTTCACCAGTTCGCCCGGACGATATGAATCGATCGCATAATCAAAGCTGGCATAACCTTTGGTAATAGATTTCAGCCTGTCATAAAAATCAAAAACAACCTCGTTCAAGGGTAGCCGATAAACCGCCATCGCGCGGTTGCCCGCATAGGTCAAATCAATCTGTTCGCCGCGACGCTCGGTACATAATGTCAGAACTGACCCCAGGAATTCATCCGGTGTCATGATTGTGGCCTTGATCCAGGGCTCTTCAATCTCATTAATCCTAGTTACCTCGGGCATATCCGCCGGATTGTGCAGATCAAAGCGCTTTCCGTCGGTCAAATGCATCTGATAAACCACCGAAGGTGCGGTGGAAATCAGATCAAGGTTGAATTCACGCGTCAAACGGTCGCGGATCACCTCCATATGCAACAGACCCAAAAACCCACAGCGGAATCCAAAACCAAGCGCGGCAGATGTTTCCGCCTCAAATGAAAAAGACGCATCATTCAAGGACAGTTTTTCCAGCGCCTCGCGCAGGCCTGTAAAATCATTCGTATCAACCGGAAACAGGCCACAGAACACAACAGGCACCGATGGGGCAAAGCCTGGCAAGGCCTCTTCGCACAATCGGCGTTCATCAGTAATTGTATCACCAACCTTGGCGTCCGAAACGGTTTTTACACCTGCATTGATAAAACCAATCTCGCCAGGCCCAAGCTCGTCAACCGATGTCGGTTTTGGCAAAAAGGTACCGACGCGTTCAATCACATGCGTTGCGCCTGATGCCATCATGCGGATTTTCATACCCTTTTTCATAACGCCATCATGCACCCGCACCAATGTCATCACGCCCAGATAGGCATCGTACCAGCTATCCACCAGCAATGCCTTTAGCGGTGCCGTACGATCACCTTTTGGTGCTGGCAAAGACGTGACCAAAGCTTCGAGAATTTCGTTAATGCCTTCACCGGTCTTGGCACTGGCCGCGATCGCGTCGTCAGATGGCAGGCCAATCACCTCTTCGATCTGTGCTTTCACACGATCAGGTTCGGCCGCCGGCAAATCGATCTTGTTCAACACTGGCACAATCTCATGATCAGCCTCGATAGCCTGATATACATTGGCCAACGTCTGGGCTTCAACACCTTGGCTAGCATCAACCACCAGAAGCGAGCCTTCACAAGCCGAAAGCGAACGTGAAACTTCATAACCAAAATCGACATGACCTGGCGTATCCATCAAATTAAGCACATAATCCTTGCCATCTTTGGCGTGGTAATTCAGCCGAACGGTCTGCGCCTTGATGGTGATGCCTCGTTCACGCTCGATATCCATATTATCAAGCACCTGATCTTTCATCTCGCGCTCGCTCAGCCCGCCACAGGTTTGAATCAAACGGTCGGCAATGGTTGATTTACCATGGTCGATATGTGCGATGATCGAAAAGTTACGGATCTGATCTAAATCTGTCATATGTCACTTGCCCGCGGGGCGCTGATTATTTGTTTACAGGACTGCTATACACCACTTTTATCATCAATACCGCCCAAATATGACCGGTTTTTTCAATCTGTGACGATATGGCCAAAATCATCATAAAATATGTCTGTTGTGGCCTTTACACTGGTTATATATTAACGTGGCAAACATATTGTAATTCATAAAAGCGATTTATTTCGTTAAAATGAAGCGATAAAACTATTTCTGGATAAGGAACGCACAATGCCTGGCATGGGTTTTGAAAAATACCGTCCGTTTGAAGGCCCCGATCTGAGCGATCGGACATGGCCTTCAGCGCGTATAAACACCGCACCTGTATGGTGTTCGGTTGACCTACGTGACGGTAACCAGGCACTTATCGAGCCAATGGATGCCGCCCGCAAGATGCGCATGTTCAAAATTCTTGTCGCAATGGGCTTCAAGGAAATTGAAGTTGGCTTTCCGTCTGCGTCCGATACAGATTTCAATTTTCTGCGTGAATTAATCGAAAATGGCCATGTGCCGGATGATGTAACAATTCAGGTGCTGACACAGGCACGTGAACATCTGATTGATCGTACAATCGAAAGTCTGGATGGCGCGCCAAATGCTATCTTGCATCTATATAATTCAACCAGCACACTTCAACGTCGTGTTGTGTTTAAAGCTGATCGTGATGGCGTCAAACAGATTGCTGTTGATGGTGCAAAAATGGTCGCTGACCGCATTTCCAAATGTGGAGCGGAAAATCTGCGCCTGCAATATAGCCCCGAAAGCTTTACTGGCACTGAGCTGGATTATGCGTTGGATGTCTGCGAAGCTGTTATGGATGTCTGGCAGCCAACATCCGCAAACCCGACCATTATCAATCTGCCAGCCACCGTCGAAATGTCGACGCCAAATATCTATGCCGATCAGATCGAATGGATGAGCCGTAATTTTTCCAACCGAGATGCCGTGATCTTGTCGCTTCATCCGCATAATGACCGCGGCTGTGCGGTCGCCGCCACCGAACTGGGGCTAATGGCGGGCGCTGACCGTGTCGAAGGCACATTGTTTGGCAATGGCGAACGCACCGGTAATGTCGATATTATCACCTTGGGACTGAACATGTTTACGCAAGGCGTAAACCCAAACCTCGATTTTTCCGATATTAACGAACTTGTTGAAACAGCCGAATTCTGTAACCAACTAGCTGTACCGGAACGTCATCCCTATGCCGGCAAGCTGGTGCATACCGCCTTTTCTGGCAGTCATCAGGACGCTATCCGCAAAGGGATGGACGCGCTTATGAACGCCAATGAAAATACGTGGGAAGTCCCCTATCTACCGATTGACCCAGGCGATATTGGACGCACGTTTGAGGCCATTATCCGCGTTAATTCGCAATCTGGAAAAGCTGGCGCTGCCTATCTGCTGGAGGCCGATCATCATGTCCGCCTGCCACGCGCCGCCGAAGTCGAATTTTCCGGCATTGTTCAGCGCGAGGCCGATACCACCGGCAAGGAAATTACCAGCCAGCGTATCTGGGAATTGGCACAAGAGCATTATATCCGCCCCACCGGCACCTTTGAGCTTGTCAGCTTTGATGTTGCCAAGGCCAGCCGCAATTCGGATGATGAGCGCGTTACCGCAACCGTAATGCATAACGGAAAGGAAGTCGGCATCAGCGCCATCGGCAATGGCCCTATTTCAGCCTTTGTCGAAGCCATGCGGAACGAATTTGACCTTAATTTCCGCCTTGCCGATTTTGGCCAG
>JABJBD010000115.1 GCA_018668795.1 Candidatus Puniceispirillum sp.
AACCACATCGTCACTGGTCATGCCCGCCTGTTCGGCGGCACCATCAATAAGCGTTTGCAAACCCGCAATGACCGCCTTGGTCATTTCGGCTGGCCCATCCGGATTCATGATGCCGTAAGACACCCGACTCATCAGATCTTCGCCAAACCTAATTTGTGGGTTCATCGCACCCGTTGAAGCCAGTACCACGCCCGTGGCCATATCGCAAAGATGCGCCGACATGGTTGTCGATCCCACATCGATAGCAACGCCAACAACATTTTCTTTCAATCCCGGCCAGATACCCGACACATGACAGCCATCACGCAAGGCCACAGTCACATGCCATTTCCCCTCACGCAGAACAGGTTGCAATTGTTGAAGGATATGCAAATCACAGGTGATGTCACCCGTTACGCGATCTGGCCATTGCTGGGCTAATGCTTCGGCCAGACGACGAAAATCACCTGACGGTTCATGCATATCAGGCTCGCGCACTTCGACCAGGCATAGGCGCACAACCGGATCCATTTCGATCTGGCGTTCGTCTGCCGCCTTTCGAACAAGCTGGTTATGTACCTGACTTTCAGGCGGCACATCGATTACCGCATCAGCAAGCAGGATAGATTGGCAAGATAGCCGACGACCATCAGACAGGCCGCGTTTATCGGCATAGCGGGCTTCAACCGCCGTTACCGCGCCCAGACTATTGGCGCCGGATACAATGCCATGTTTGGCAAATTCACCTGTACCAACATTGATCTGACAGCGCCCACACATTGCCCGGCCACCACATACCGAATCGATGTCAACACCCAGCGAACGCGCCGCTTGCAACACCGTTGTGCCATGCGCGACCATGCCTTGACGGCCTGACGGCGTGAAGACGATTTTAATATCAGCTTGGACAGCGTCAGGTGAATCGGCGGAGGTTGTATCAGTGCTCATATGGTTTGCCTATTGTAACAGGATATGCCCCTAGGCACTGCGGCTACGACGTGTCTGACGACGTTCGCGGCCACCTGATCCTGCGGCAACAGGTTCGCGAAAGCGCTTGATCCAGTTACGGCATTCAGGGTCATTACCATTCATGACATTAGCACCCATTATACCTGTCATTTCTTCAGAATGAAGCGGATTCATGATTGCCGATGTCATGCCAGCACCAGCGGCCATTGAAAGAAAGGCAGCATTCATGCCATGCCGATTAGGCAGACCAAAGGAAATATTGGACGCACCACATGTTGTGTTCACCTTGAGTTCATTACGAAGCCGGATGATCAGGTCAAGCGCCGAACGCCCCGCCATATTGATTGCGCCTACTGGCATAATTAGGGGGTCAACAATGACATCTTCGCGCGGAATACCGTAATCTTCGGCACGTTCAACAATCTTTTTGGCGACTTCATAGCGAACGTTCGGGTCTTCGGAAATACCCGTTTCGTCATTTGAAATCGCAACAACAGCCGCACCATATTTTTTGACCAGAGGCAGAACAACTTCAAGACGTTCTTCTTCGCCTGTTACCGAGTTAACCAAGGGCTTGCCTTTATAGACTGACAAGCCTGCCTCAAGCGCGGCAACGATCGAGCTATCAATCGCCAGCGGCACATCGACAACATCCTGAACCAGCTTGATTGATTCTGCCAGAATGGCTGGTTCGTCAGCCATCGGAATGCCCGCATTCACATCAAGCATCGTCGCACCAGCTTCAACCTGTGCGACAGCGTCTGAAATAACCCGTGAATAGTCACCAGCCGCCATTTCGGCCGCAAGTAATTTACGCCCGGTTGGATTGATGCGCTCGCCAATGACGCAAAAGGGAGCCTCAAAACCAATGATGATTTCCTGTTTATCTGATGAAATAAGCGTTTTGGTCATTTGCACAAACTTTCCAATGATGACGTCCCAATTCTTATATTAAAATTCTTAGCGTCCGCCTGTTCCGATCTTTTGTTTTTTTTCGACAATAAATGATATTAAGACACACAAAAGAAAGCCAAACGCAATTATCAACGTCAACTGACGCTACAATTTTCAGTCAGCCGATTGGTTGCAAGCATGGTTTCTGACAGCGCACTAACACCAGCGGCCACCATAGTCTGCAGCGCATTCTTTTAGGCTGATTTACGAGCCGTGTTACCGAGATTGACTGGGCGGAAATTGGCATGAATCAGGTTGTCATTTATGGGTAGAATGCCAAGCGCCAAACAGACATCACGGGTTATGAATGGCTTGTTCAAGGTATAAAAATGAAACTGATCGACGCCTTCATCCATCAAATCAGCACAGATATCAGTCGCTACAACAACCGATAATATTTCCTCTACGCTGTTTCGTTTTGCCATGGCAAATTCATGCGCCAGGCTGGCTGGAATGCTGGCACCGCATCGCGCCGCGAAAAGTTTGGTTTTTTCCCAGTTTTCGATAGGCAGAACCCCCGGCACAATCGGTGCATCAATGCCTGCTTTAGCAGCACGGTCACGAAACCGCAAAAACATCTCAGGATCAAAAAAGAACTGCGTAATGGCCCCTGTTGCCCCTGCATCAATCTTGCGTTTCAGCCAATCAATATCAGCCCCATTATACGTCGCATCAGGATGCGGTTCTGGATAGGCACCAACCCATATTTTATCAAAATTGCGCTTTGCCAATGCGGCTACAAGCTCAGCTGAGTCCATAAAGCCATTCGGCGTTGGTACAAATCGGCTTGTGCCCTGTGGCGCATCACCGCGCAATGCGACGATCTGCTTTATCCCTGCATCGAGATAGCCCTTTGCAACATCCATCACCTGATGACGTGTCGCATCAACACATGTTAGATGCGCTGCTACATCTACATTCCATTTCTGGGCAATCGTTTTTGTCATATCCCTTGTCAAATCGCGTGTGCTGCCATTAGCCCCATATGTGACCGATACAAATTCAGGATGAAACGGAAGCAGCATATGCAAGGTTTCCCATATGGCAAAACTTGCGCTCAGCGATTTTGGCGGGAAAAATTCAAATGATATTTTTGGTTTTTTGTTATCCGCCATGTCCATATTCCCGTGTTACAACAATTTCTGTTATGTCCAATTTCAATTGATATGGATTGTCACATAGTCAAAAAAATGACACAATCTCATAATAATCATAATAATTATGAGGAATGATCGTGAATATTGAATTACGTCATTTGCGTAGCATCATGGCTATACATAACGCCGGATCGCTTCAGGCGGCGGCAACACAGCTTCATGTGACACAATCGGCATTATCGCATCAAATAAAAGGCATTCAGGATCAGATTGGCGTTGATCTGTTTATCAAGAACGTAAAACCAATGCGCCTGTCACCCGAAGGCATGCGATTTCTTCATGCCGCTGAGAAGATTCTGCCTGAGATTGAGGCCCTTAAAGCTAACTTTGAGGATTTGCAGGATGGCAGAGCTGGGCGACTTCATATTGCGATTGAATGCCATGCCTGTTTTGAATGGCTGTTTCCCGTGATTAATATGTTCCGCGAAGATTTTCCCGATATTGACATCGATATTCGCCCCGGTTTTGCTTTTCGTGCCCTGCCCGCACTTCATGAAGGCGAGATTGATGTTGTGATTTCGTCTGACCCTGAAGACATTAGCAACATTGAATTTCACGATCTATTTTCTTATGCGCCAACCTTTATTGCCGCAACAAGTAATCCGCTTGCCAAAAAGCCCTTTATTGAAGCAGCTGATTTTACCGATCAGGTGCTTATCACCTATCCGGTGGAACGCAACCGACTTGATATTTTCAGTCAAGTTCTGATTCCCGCAAAGGTCGAACCAAAATCAATACGACAAGTCGAGCTGACCGCGATCATTCTGTTGCTGGTAGATGCCAATAAAGGTGTTTCGGTTTTGCCTGACTGGGTCATTACATCGGCTGAGATGAGCAAAAGCACCGTCACCAAACCCATTACAAAACGAGGTTTGACACGCAAACTATATGCCGCCACACGCAAAAGCGACCAAGACAAACCGTTTATTCAGCGTTTCATTGAGCTTAGCCGTGACGGAACAACATTTATCACGCCTCGTCAAACCGCAGATATAGCGGGTGTTACATCCGGCTAAGATTATGCGACAAGCGCTTCAAAGCCACCTTTTGGTAATGTTTTGATATGTCCGTCAGCAATAGCCTGAGCATAGGCCGCGGTTTTGGCAAAACCGCCAAAGGGATAGAAATGGAAATGCTTTATCATGCAATCCTTGTCGGTTGCCATGCCCTCGGCAAGGTCATCAAGCAATATATGCGGTGATTGCACCGTCATTAATTTGGCCACATTTTTTGCCTGTTTGGCGATAAAGCGCATTGATGGGCCAATGCCAGACACCTGGGCAAAGCGGAACAAAGTCTTGATCGTGGCAGGTCCCGGAATGCCAACACGAATTGGCAGATTATTACCAGCTTCACGGATCGATTTTTCCCATGCCAGAACAATATCAGCCTCAAAACAGAATTGGGTTTCGATATAGAGATTCAACCCATCCCGCTTCGCCAGATCATTTTTCAGCCCAAGCGCTTCGACAATTTCTTCATCACTGATGTCAGGGCTACCTTCGGGGTGACCTGCCACGCCAATATTGTTAATGCCATATTTCTGGATCAAGCCGGTGTTCAGCACTTCGATGCTAGAGGCAAACTGGCCAACCGGATTGTCAACACCACCGCCAATGACCAGAACCTCGCTGACGCCTGCTTTTTGCGTAAAGGCAGACAATAGCGCATCAAGCTGGTCGGTATCTTTCAACGAGCGGGCGGCCAGATGCGGCACCGGATTCATACCATCATTATGCAAGCGTTCGGCAACAGCCACCGTATCCATCGGATCACTGCCAGGCAGGAACGTGACATTGACGGTCGTCCCAGGTGCCAGACAATCGGCAAAACTGTCAATTTTCGATGCCCCATTTGGCGTCACTTCGATTGACCAGTCGGATGCGGCGGCTTGAATTTGTTCAATAGTTGCGGCCATGCGTAACCCTCAAAAAATCACATATAATGTTATCTGAATGCGACACTATAGAGATCGCATATGTTTTTAAACCAATAAAGCAATCAATACATCGTCTTTTCCTATCAATCAGGATGGCTTGACGACGCCTTTCTATCTTCCATTTGCGACATCTAGAATATAAGACATTCCATACAAACCCAACTGCAAAACCAGCCAGATAGCCAGTATCTAACTGGCTGGCTGAAACCCGCCATTTTCGACCAATAATTTGACCCTTTCGGATGGATAGTCACTTTCCAGCTTTTCGGCATGTATCCGGACTTCTGCATCAAGGTCTTCGCCGCATGCGACCGGATCAGCACGGCGCCATTCAGCCAGATAATCATCTGTTGCGTCAGCACCATCACGCATCGCCGCCGCGTCAATCGCAATTGAAAAACGTTTGGACAGTTCGATTTTTGCCTGTTCCCGATTGCGTCCACGCCCCCGTTCGGCAATCACCTGAGCCGGAATATCGCGCCAATAAAGGGTAATAAGATTAGCCATGTCAGTTCCTTGTCAGATTAGTTCAGATTAGTTCAGATTAGTTCAGATTAGTTCAGATTAGCTATGTGCCATGCTAG
>JABJBD010000125.1 GCA_018668795.1 Candidatus Puniceispirillum sp.
CTATCTAGAATTTTTTGAATTCCGTCTTGTTCGCGAAGCCTTGATCGAACGTGAGGTTCTGCTTGAAGCCATGCCGCATATTAGCTGGCCAATGCGCTTTGTTTTGCCCTATCACGCCGATATGCGCTTTGTTGGGGATACGCCTTTGTCAAAATTGCTGGGCGGGATAATGCCGTGGATGAAGGGACGTCGGCCAGCCTGGCTGATACGGCTAGGGCTGTTTATGTATGACCATCTTGGTGGGCGTAAAATTCTGCCCCCTACAACGACAGTCAATCTAGAACAGGATCCGGCAGGCATGCCGCTGGATGATAAATTCGTCAAAGCCTTTGAATATTCGGATTGCTGGGTAGAGGATTCACGGCTGGTTGTGCTGAATGCACGTGACGCTGAACAGCGCGGGGCGCATATAATGACGCGTACCAAGGTCACTTTGGCCGAACGCGGAACAGATGGCTGGGTTATTCACACCGAAGATCGCAACAGCGGCGCGCGGCAAAGCTTTACCGCGAAAGCCCTTGTCAATGCTGGCGGACCGTGGGTAGAGAAAATTATCCAGAATACAGCACGCATCAATTCGACCGATGGATTACGGTTGGTGCGTGGTAGTCATATTGTCACGCGCAAACTTTATGACCATGACCGTTGCTATTTTTTCCAGGGCACAGACGGGCGAATATGCTTTGCCATTCCGTATGAAGGCGATTTTACATTAATCGGCACAACCGATGTCGATCATGACGATCCAAATGAGCTGCCTGTCTGCAGTCCCGAGGAACAGGCATATCTGCAAGAGTTCGCCAGTCGGTTTTTCAAAACGCAAATAGCCAATGAAGATATTGTCTGGAGCTATGCTGGCGTGCGCCCGCTTTATAATGATGGCGCAGCCTCGGCAACGGCCGCAACGCGTGACTATGTGTTGCGCATCGATGCGGCAAATAACTTGCCCTTATTGAATGTGTTTGGCGGCAAAATCACCACCTATCGCAAACTGGCGGAATCGGCGATGGCTGAACTTACGAAATATCTGCCCCGCCTGAATGGGGCGACAGGAAACTGGACCGCACGGGTAACATTACCTGGGGGAGACTTTCCGGTTGATGGGTTTGACGATCTATGTATTTCAATCAAAAAACGATATGAATTTCTTAGCGATGCTCATATCCAAAGGCTTGCACGTACCTATGGAACTGAGGTTTTTGACCTGTTGGGTAAATGCACAACAATTGCGGATCTAGGCACAGACTTTGGTGCCAATATCTATGCGGTCGAACTTGACTGGAGCATAAAGCATGAATGGGTTCGATCAGCTGAGGACTTTGTCTGGCGCCGCACAAGGTTAGGATTGAAATTGGATAAGGCACAGATCAGAAAGATCGACAGTTTCATTACTGATACATATAAAAGTATCAGCACGTCAAAAGCCCGTATTAATAGCTGATAGCTTTGTCAAAGCACTTCCATACGGCAAATTACCCTGCTAGCTTATTGGCAGATAAAGGATCGTTACGATGAATGAAACCAGCCAAAATTATAGCCATATAGATGTTAGGCCCTTTGCTCCAAATCTGGGCGCTGAGATACGAGGCATACACATCGCTGACGGGGTGACTGACGAACAGTTTTCCGAGATTCATCATGCCTTTCTGGCGCATCAGGTTCTGTTTTTCAAAGACCAGAAAGAAATCACCCCTGAAGCGCATATCGATTTTGGCAAGCGGTTTGGCCCCTTACATGCACATCCAGCCGCGCCGACAATGGCTGGCTATCCCGAAATCTTTGAAATTCACGCGCATAAAAATTCAAAAGTTGCGAATGGCGAACATTGGCATTCAGACGTGTCATGTGATAACGAACCGCCACTAGGCACGTTGTTACAATTACATATCCTGCCGCCCTGTGGTGGCGATACAATGTTCAGCGATATGTATGCCGCCTTTGACGATCTGTCACCCACACTCGGGACGATGTTGGATGGGCTAACCGCCACGCATGAATCCGAGCATTTCTATCGTGGACGCTATGCCGATCGTGGACGCAAGGATGAAGAAATATCCTATCCTGTTGCTACCCATCCAGTCGTGCGCACACATCCCGAAACAGGTCGTAAAGCGCTTTATATCAATCGCACCTTTACCACGCGGATCAATGAGCTATCAGCCGAGGAAAGCGACGCCATGCTGGCGTTTCTTTTTTCCCATATTGAGCATGTCAATTATCAGATAAGATTCCGCTGGTCGCTGAACGATATGGCTTTCTGGGACAATCGGTGTTGTATGCATCGTGCAATCTGGGACTATTGGCCAGAAGAAAGAAAAGGACGGCGCGTCACTGTTAAAGGTGATATACCCTCATAAAGACGGACGTAATTACATCCGTCTTTGCGCCCCATAACATATCATCAAAGGAGATAAATGTTGGATCCTATCATTTCGGTAGCCCAGCTTAACAAGACCTATGATTCAGGCACAGTTGCGCTTGCCTCGGTTGATCTTGACATTAAGGCAGGTGAAATTCTGGCCTTGTTGGGACCGAATGGTGCTGGAAAAACAACATTGATTTCAATGATATGCGGACTGTTGTCGCATACAAGTGGATCTGTAAAAGTTGGTGGGTTTGACGTTGTCACCGACTATCGCAAAGCCCGGAACCTGATCGGTCTGGTACCGCAGGAAGTTATGCTGGAACCTTTTGAGACAGTTCTTAGTACAGTGCGCTTTTCACGCGGCCTGTTTGGGTATCCACCAGATGCGCAGGTAATAGAAGGTATTTTAAAGCAATTATCACTCTGGGATAAGCGCGATACGCAAATCAAGGAACTGTCTGGCGGCATGAAACGTCGCGTGCTGATCGCCAAGGCGCTGAGCCATCATCCAAAAGTGTTATTTCTGGATGAACCAACCGCTGGCGTTGATGTCGAATTGCGCAAGGATATGTGGAATGTCGTTGCTGACCTGAAAGCGCAAGGCGTGACAATATTGCTGACAACGCATTATATTGAGGAAGCCGAGGCTATTGCTGATCGAGTGGCGGTGATTGCCAAAGGCCAGATTTTGCTGATCGAAGATAAAGAGGCTTTGATGAAGCGGATGGGCACCAAGGAGTTGCACATTCACTTACAAGATACAGTCACATCAATACCAGATAGTCTGGGTTCCTATGATCTTGTCATCAACGACGATAAAATGGGGCTGGTCTATAGCTACGACACCAAAGCAGAGCGCACTGGCATCACCAGCCTGCTATCGGATATTTCATCCGCCGGACTTGTTTTGCGCGATCTGCAAACAGCGCAAAGCTCGCTTGAAGATATCTTCGTTGATCTGGTAAAGGATTAGAAGCATGAATTTCCAAGCAATCAAAGCGATCTATTTTTTCGAGATGGCACGGACGTTTCGGACATTGGTGCAAAGCATCATCTCACCAGTAATTTCAACGGTTTTGTATTTTGTCGTATTTGGCACGGCAATAGGTTCGCGCATGGAATCTATTGAAGGTGTTGAATATGGTGCTTTTATTGTACCAGGCCTCATCATGCTGTCTGTGCTAATGCAAAGCATATCAAATGCGTCATTCGGCATCTATTTTCCAAAATTTATCGGCACCATATACGAACCGCTATCGGCACCTGTTTCCTTTATGGAAATCACCACTGGCTTTGTTGGCGCGGCAGCAACCAAATCGCTGATGATCGGCATTATCATTCTGGGTACATCGTTCCTGTTTGTGCCTGTAAAAATTCTGCACCCCTACTGGATGATGAGCTTTCTGGTGATAACCTGTATTTCGTTTAGCCTGCTTGGCTTTATTCTAGGTATATGGGCGCGCAGCTTTGAACAGTTGAATCTGGTACCTATGCTGATTATAACGCCATTGGTTTTTCTGGGAGGCAGCTTTTATTCGATCGATATGTTGCCTGTCTTCTGGCAAAAAGTGACTTTGTTCAATCCAGTTGTCTATCTGGTATCCGGCTTTCGCTGGTCATTCTTTGGCGTTGCTGATGTACCTGTGACACAAAGCCTGATCGCCATCGGCCTGTTCAGTTTCGTATGTATAGCCATTATTTCATGGATATTCCGTTCCGGATACCGGCTTAAAAACTAGTGTCCATTAAAACGTTACCCAACAAAGGCACGTTCAACAACAAAGCTACCTGGCTTGTTATTCGCGCCTTCGACGAAACCAGCCGCCTCGACAAGCAAGCGCACATCCTTGAGCATGGCCATCGAGCCGCAAATCATCACGCGGTCATGTTCGGGGTCAAGCCCATCAATGCCCAGATGCCTGTATAGCGATCCATCTTGCATAAGTGTGGTGATGCGCCCTGTAAGCGGATGATCGTCACGTGTCGTGCTGGTTATCAGTTGCAATCGGTTGGCGGCAAATTCACCAACAAGCGGATCATCAAGGGTCGCAGCAACGGTATTCTGACTATAGCGAAGCTCATCCACATAACGGCAAGTATGCGTTGCAATGAGCGTTTCGAATTTTTCATAGGCTTCAGGGTCGCGGACAAGCGATGCAAAAGGCGCAAATCCCGTTCCCGTGGAAATCATCCACAGCCGTTTGCCCGGTAGCAAGGCATCAAGCACCAGCGTGCCTGTCGATTTCTTGCGCATCAGGATCGTATCGCCAGCCACGATATTTTGCAGATGTTCGGTCAATGGACCACCAGGCACCTTGATAGAAAAGAATTCGAGCGTTTCATCCCATGACGGGCTAGCAATCGAATAGGCACGAAATACCGATTTTTCACCGGTTGCTGACTCGGGCAATCCAATCATGACAAATTCACCTGACCGAAAGCGGAAGCTGGCAGGCCGTGTGATACGGAAGCGAAACAGATGATCCGTATAATGTTCGACCTCGGTAACGGTTTCGGCAAATAAATTGTCCAATATCGGTGCCGGCGCCTGAACGTCTGTTTTCACATCTTGCGAAAGAATGTTTTCTGTCATTAGTCTATCTCATATATCTAGCGTTATGTTCAAAAGATTAGAAAAGACGTCACCTGCGAAATGACCTTTAACACAAAATTCAAACCTGATTAATCAACTATCTTTGTGTAGCTTATGTATAGCGCCAGTTTATCACGTGCAATGTAATATCAAAATTTTGCAAAAATTTTGTCATATTCCGTGATAAGCAAAAAAATACACGCAGCTTTGGCTTGTCCAAAAGAATGTCAGACTTTGCCTAACCAGCCAAGCGATCGATCTGTATCACCATCCGGCTTATATTCAGCCCCAAGTGGCGCCATATAGCCAATCGCATCAAGATGCGCATAAATATGCGGATAATATACTTCACCATGATCAGGCGCACCGCGATCAGGCACAGAAGCAAATTGGATATGACCTATGATTGGCAACAGATCGCTTAGCTTGTTGGTGAGATTACCTTCAAGACGCTGAATATGATAGCAGTCAAACATCAGCTTCAGATTAGACGCACCCACTTCGTCGATGATGGCTTTCGCCTGCGCTGATCCCTTTAGGAAATAGCCTGGCGCATCATAGTGATTAAGCGGTTCGATCAAAATGGTGATGCCGTATGGTGCGGCGGCAGTGCAGGCATAGTTCAGATTGGCAATAAAGCTATCATGCGCAGCCTGCCCCGCCGCAAAGCCAGCCATCACGTGAATATTGGGGGCTTTAATGGCAATAGCATAGGTAATCGCCTCATCAATAAAGACGCGGGCATCTGTCTCGCGCCCGGGAAGTGCCGCAACGCCATTTTCACCAGCATCAAGATCACCACGTCTTGTGTTCAAGCCCAGCATGGTCAGACCCGTTTCAGCTAAGGCGGCGGCAACATCTTCGGCAGGCACATCATAAGGCCAATGGCATTCAACCGCATCGAACCCTGCCGAAGCCGCGGCGCGGATGGCGTCAGGCAATGGTAAATCGTTCCACAAAAACCCCAGATTGGCAGAAAAACGTGTCATCAATCCCACTCAAAATCAAAATGCGAAACTATATCGGTGATTTGGGCGGCATCGAGCATCTGTGCATTCACGCCGCGCAAATCACCTTTGCCATGTCTAATACCCTAAAATTGACACCAGAGACAGCACAACAACTCCCAGCAAACAAACAGCCATCACCATATTGATCCGGCGTTGTGCTGTGGAACTGACATCAAGACGGCGCAGACGGCTACCTGCATACAGCCAGGCGATATGCACCGGAATCCAGATCGCATTCAAGATCAGGAGTTTTATAATAGTTTCGGTCAAGAACGAGTCAGGATAAAAGGCAAAGCCAGAGAAAAAGGTCGTATTCACGGCATAGGCTTTGGGGTTAATCAGCTGAAGCATAATTCCTGCAAATATGGCAGGCGACTTGGTTGGATTGATGATCGCAATGCGGGCACCAGAAAAAGCGATCTTGGCAGCAAGATAGGATAAATAACCAGCCGAAAGCACAGCCAAGGCGATACGGATAGCTGGAATATCAAGGATGATCGCCGCCAGCCCCGAAATGACAAGAACGCCAACAAGATTACTGCCAAGAAACAGCCCTACCACATAGCTTGTACCAGACCGCATACCATAGGCGGTGCCAACGCCTGCTGTACTTAACACCCCTGGCCCAGGCGTTATCAAAAGCAGAAAAACAGCAATCGCAAAGGTAAGCACAGGGTTTCCAATTCACGCAATTCATTCTGGGTTGGAAATATCGTAGCGCGATATTTAGACAAAAGCTGCATTCAAAAGTAGTAATATTTGAAAGCTTGGTTAGATTAGATTATCGGCAAAAGTTAAGTCAGGATAGTCAATATGGCGCTTTTAGATGAAAATCGGTTATTGCCGCATGACCCTTCTGGTCGCGCGATTGCCAGACAGTTATATGACAGCGTCAAAGATGTTCCAATCATCAGCCCGCATGGGCATGTCGAGCCGGTTTGGTTTGCCAAAAACGAGGCCTTTTCGAATCCAACCGAACTATTCATCACGCCAGATCATTACATTGTTCGGATGTTGGTATCGCAAGGCATAACATTAGATAGTCTGGGCATTCGGCGTAAAAACGGTTCAGGCAATAGCAAAGAACCTGATCCTAGATCAGTCTGGCATATTTTTGCAGCCCATTATCATTGTTTTCGCGGCACGCCTAGCCGTATGTGGCTGGATCATGTTTTTGAGACATTATTCGGGATGGATGTCGTTTTAAGCGCGGATAATGCTGATGATTATTATGACCGGATTGCCGCATGTCTACGCACCGATTCATTCCGTCCCCGCGCCCTGTTTGATCAATTCAATATCGAGGTGATAGCAACCACCGAAAGCCCGCTTGATCCACTGGAATCACATCAGGCATTAGCCTTGTCGGACTGGAATGGGCGGGTTATCACAACCTATCGCCCCGATGCGATTATAAATCCACATGCATCAGCGACACATGACGGGGGTTTTGCTGGCGCGATTGAAGAGCTTGGTACGATCACTGGCCTTGGCACAACAAGCTGGCATGGCTATCTTGACGCGCATCGTGATCGGCGCGCTTATTTTCGTAGCTTTGGGGCAACCGCGACCGATCATGGACATCCAACCGCCTTTACCACAGTGCTGGATCAAACTGAAGCGGCGACGCTGTTCGATAAGGCATTGCAAGGCCAGATCAGCGCACATGACGCTGAATTATTTCGCGGGCATATGCTGGTTGAAATGGCACGGATGAGCTGTGAAGACGGCATGGTCATGCAGCTTCATGCCGGATCGCATCGCAATCACGCCCAGCAGATATTTGATGCTTTTGGTGCTGATAAAGGCTTTGATATCCCGATGCTAACAGATTATGTGAACGGGCTGAAACCACTATTGAACGAGATGGGACATAATCCAGCCCTGAAGATGATCCTGTTCACCCTCGATGAAACAACCCTGTCGCGCGAATTGGCACCACTGGCGGGTGCCTATCCAGCGTTACTGCTAGGGCCAGCTTGGTGGTTCTTTGACAGCCCTGACGGTATGCGCCGCTATCGTGAATTGACCACCGAGACAGCCGGTTTTTATAACACCGCTGGTTTTAATGATGACACACGTGCCTTTTGCTCGATTCCAGCGCGCCATGATGTGTCACGGCGGGTTGATTGCGCCTATCTGGCCGATCTGGTGATGCGCGGACGGCTGGGCGAAGATGAGGCCGCCATTGTGGCCCATGATCTGGCCTATGGGCTGGCAAAAAAGGCCTATAAGCTGTGAGTGTGACAACAACAATTCAGGATTCAAGGCCGCCTATCCGCATTGTGCATCTTGGCATTGGCGCGTTTTTTCGTGCGTTTGGTCTTGCCTATCTTGAAAGGCTCAATGCAACGATTCCATCACGCGATGAGCGGTATGGTGTCATGGGCGTCAGCTTTCGATCACCAGCAGTCCGTGATGCCCTTGCGGCGCAAGGTTATGTTTATACAGCACTTGAACGCGGACCCGATGGCGATATGGCGCGTACCATTACCAGCCTGTGTGATGTCGCGTTAAGTCGCGAAGAACAAAGTCGCATTCTGGCGCAGATGGCTGATGAAAAGGTCAGCATTGTGTCGCTGACGATAACTGAAAAAGGCTATTGCCACCATGATGGTGCGCTTGATCTGGCGCATCCCGATATTGCGCATGATATAGCCAATCCCGAAGATCCAGTTTCGGCACCTGGTTACATTGTTGCATCATTGGCAATGCGGCGTGACGCGGGCATTCCCCCCTTTAGCTGTCTGCCATGCGATAATCTTTCCAATAATGGGCGATTGCTGGCAGATATTGTGCATGCGCTGGCTGAACGGATTGATCCCGAACTGGCAGCATGGATCAAGACTGAAGTGCGTTTTCCAGTGACCATGATCGACCGGATTGTCCCGGCGACAACGGATTCTGACCGCGCGTATGCGGCCACAATCATCGGGTATGAAGACCATGCCCCTGTTATACATGAACCGTTTAGTCAGTGGGTGATCGAAGATGATTTCGGCGCTCTTGGGCGACCTGATTTTGCTGCTGTTGGCGCACAAATGGTTGCGGATGTCGCGCCCTTTGAAAGCATGAAGCTGCGTTGTCTGAACGGCAGCCATACAGCTTTGGCCATTCTTGGACTGTTAAGTGGCAAGGAAACGGTTAGCGAAGCGATCAGTGACCCTGCCTTATCCGATTTTGTCGAATATCTGTGGCGATGGGAAATCTGTCCGTCGGTTGATGTGCCACGTGGGGTTGATATTGCCGATTATTGTCAGGCTTTGCGGAAACGTTACGGCAATTCAGCGATCGTCCATCAAACAGTACAAATCGCAACGGATACGTCAAAAAAGCTTCCCCCGCGTATTCTTGAACCTATCGCCGATAATCTGCAAGCGGGGCGATCTGTTTCGGGTTTGTGTCTTATAATTGCTGGCTGGATGTTTTTTATCAGATCAGCGCATATGATGGGTGATGTGATTAATGACCCGCTGGCCGATAGCTTTGGCGCGATCGTAAATGATACAATAGATAATGATGCCTATGTGACAGCCATGCTGGAAATAGACAGTGTTTTCAGCCCCGATTTAGCCCACCATGATATGTTTGTTTCACGCATCATGAACTGGTACCGCAAGATTGGCAAAGACGGGATTGACGCGTGTTTGCGCCAAGCGACAAGGGAGGCAACATGATTGAAGCATGGCGCTGGTTTGGCCCTCTGGACAAGATTACCCTGCCCGAAATCACGCAAACAGGTGCGTCGGGTATTGTGTCAGCGTTACATGAGATTCCCTATGGTGAAATCTGGCCTGTCGATGCGATTAGTACACAGCAGAAAATGGTTGCTAATACAGGTTTACTGGACTGGATGGTTGTTGAAAGCTTGCCAATTCACGAACGTATTAAGCGCGGTGAAGGTGACCTGAGTACGCTATTTGCCAATTATCGGCAATCAATGGCCAATCTGGCTGCATGTGGCATTTATACGATCTGCTATAATTTCATGCCCTTGCTTGACTGGACGCGAACAACTTTGGATGCGCCGGTAAAAGGCGGCGGCATGGCCTTACGCTTTGACCGTCAAGAAATGGCGATATTTGAAATATTCATGCTCGAACGTGATGGTGCCGAAGCCGACTATACGCCTGAGATTGTTGACGCTGCCAAGCAGCGTTTTGACCAGATGAAGCAAAATGACAAAGACCGTTTGCTGGCCAGCATCATGGCTGGATTACCTGGTGCTTTTGATCGTTATTCGATCAGTCAGCTTCGTGATGAATTGGCAAAATACAAAGATATTGACCGCGACAGCTTACGGGCAAATTACAGCCGCTTTTTACATGAGGTTATCCCGACTGCCGCCACGTTGGGCATGCGGCTATGCGTACATCCTGATGATCCCCCGCGTGATATTCTGGGGCTACCGCGCATTGTGTCCAGCCACGCCGATATTGCATGGATCATGGATGAGGTCGATAACATGGCAAACGGGCTGACTTTGTGCAGTGGATCACTAGGTGCCAGTCCCGATAATGATGTACCGCAAATCGCCGCCGAATTTGCCGACAGGATACATTTTGCGCATCTGCGCAATGTCAGCAAGGACGCTGATGGATCGTTTCAGGAAGCCGCCCATCTAGATGGTGATGTCGATATGGTGGCGCTGGTCAAAACCCTGATGAATGAAGAAAAACGACGTCGGCAAAGGGGACGCGCCGATCACCAGATTGTATTTCGCCCTGACCATGGGCATGAATTGCTTTCGGATATAGGGCGCGGCACACATCCCGGCTATCCATTGATCGGACGTATGCGTGGGTTGGCCGAATTACGCGGCATCATCCATGCGCTAGCGCATGAGCAAAAGGAATAAGCAATGACATTATGTCTTGGCATTGGTGAATTGATGGTCGAACTGGCACCCACCCAGACGCCAAATTTACTGCAACGTGGCTTTGCCGGTGATGTTTTTAACAGCCTGTATTATGCGCGTATGATGATGCCTCAAGACTGGCGCGTGGCGTTGCATACGGGCCTTGGCACCGACCAGCTATCTGATGACATGATCGATTTCATGGCAAACCATCATATCACCTGTGACAATATCCCAAGGATTGAAAACCGGACAGTCGGCCTTTATATGATCCAGCTTCATGACGGCGAGAGACGCTTCAGCTATTGGCGTAATGACTCAGCCGCCCGACTGATGATGCGTGATCCCGAACAACTGGCCGATAAGCTGGCGAATGCGCGTTATATCTATCTATCGGGGATTACCCTTGCAATCCTGACGCCCGATGACCGCGCACATTTGCTGAGCTTGATTGCATCAGCCAAGAATGCTGACAAGACAGTGTTTTTTGACAGCAATATCCGCCCAAAATTATGGGATAGTATGGATGAGATGCGCGAAGCCATTACCGAGGCCGGACGCATTGTCGATGTTATTCTTCCAAGTTTAGATGATGAGAAAATGGCCTTTGGCGACAATGATGACATTGATGTTGCTACGCGCTATCTGGCATTAGGGGCAGAAGCGGTTATTGTCAAAAATGGGTCTGCACCAACCTTATTTTCGACAGCATCGGGGCATCAGCATTATGCCCCCTGCCCGATTGATAGCATGATCGACAGCACTGCCGCAGGTGATGCCTTTAACGGCGCTATCATGGCACGGCTGGCGGCTGGCGACAGCATCGATGATGCCATCAAGGCCGCGCATAAATGCGCCGCGATCGTGATTACGCATATCGGGGCATTGGCACCCAAACATTTATTCTCTAACGAGTTTGGCTAGGACATATTTTGAAACAGCTAATTTTGAAACAGCTAAAAATATGCAAAAATGCCTGCCCTGAAACGGTCACTCAGCTTAATATAATCTTTTAGATAAAAGGTATAATCATGAAACTTTTACGCTATGGCCAAACTGGCTCTGAAAAACCCGGCTTGATTGATAAAGATGGCAATATCCGTGATCTATCAGCGCATATTGATGATATTAACGGTCATATGTTATCGGATGCCATCCTTGATAGATTACGTGCGCTTGACCCCGTATCTTTGCCACTGGTTCAGGGGGAACAACGCATTGGCGCCTGCGTAAATGGTGTTGGCAAATTCATGTGTATCGGCTTGAATTATTCGGATCATGCGGCCGAAACAGGTTCCGATATTCCAGCGCATCCAATTTTGTTCATGAAAGCGACCTCGGCAATTATTGGCGCAAATGACAAGGTGATGATCCCGCGCAATTCAAACGCAACTGACTGGGAAGTCGAATTAGGCGTGGTGATTGGCAAGGCATGCAAATATGTCACGCCAGACGAAGCGCTCGATTATGTCGCTGGCTATTGCGTGGCAAATGATGTGTCCGAACGGCATTTTCAGGCCAAGCTGACTGGCCAATGGACAAAAGGTAAATCATGCGACACCTTTGGTCCGATTGGTCCATGGCTGGTGACACGTGATGAAATAAGCGATCCGCAAAATCTAGATATGACGCTCGATGTGAATGGTGAACGCCGCCAGACAGGTAATACAAAGACAATGATTTTCAGTGTTGCCGAATGCATAGCGCATCTTTCACAATTAATGACTTTGCATCCGGGCGATGTGATTTCAACAGGCACCCCGCCAGGCGTAGGCCTTGGCATGAAGCCAAAGCCTGTTTATCTGAAAGAGGGTGATGTTATGGATGTCTGGATCGATGGGCTGGGTCAACAGCACCAAATAGTCGGGCAAGATAGCTGATCTTTATGTCACAACATGGTGCATATGAACTAGGGACGCCAAAATGACCTCAATGCTGCTGATCGGTGGGGCAACGCCGATCATGATGAAAGAATTCACCAAAAATTTCACCGTTCATATTTGGGATGATATTGACAATAAGGACGCGTTTCTAGCTAAATATGGTGCCGAAATTGCCGCCGTGGCCACGAATGGCCATGATGGTGTTTCGCCAGAGATCATGGCTGGACTTGATAATCTGAAGATCATTTCCTGTTATGGCGTTGGCTATGATGCCATTGATACCAAAATCGCCAATGCCCGCGATATAATGGTCACGCATACACCCATTGTGCTGAATAATGATGTCGCCAATACGGCGATCATGCTGATGCTGGCGGTGAGCCGCCGGTTGGTGCATGACCATGAATGGGTTTGCTCGGGACGCTGGAAAGAACAGGGCAATGCACCACTGACCAGATCGATCGAAGGCACTAAGGTTGGCATCTTTGGGCTAGGACGAATTGGTCAGACAATTGCCCGCAAGCTGGCGGCATTTGATTGCGACATTGCCTATCATACGCGCACTGAAAGGCCCAATCTGCCATACCGCTTTTATGATAATCTGGCCAAAATGGCGGCAGATGTCGATTATCTCATCGCGATCACGCCAGGCGATGCCTCAACCCATAAAAAAGTAAACCGTGCGGTCATTGATGCGTTGGGTTCAGAGGGTGTTTTCATCAATGTCGGGCGTGGATCGGTTGTCGATGAAGAGGCGCTGGTTGCGGCGCTGGAAGATGGCAGCCTTGGCGGGGCGGGACTGGATGTGTTTGCCAATGAGCCAAACGTGCCGCCTGCCTTATTCGGAATGGATAACGTAACGCTGACCCCGCATGTGGCAAGTGCCACAGTAGAAACACGGCGCGCTATGGGCGATTTAACAATTGAAAATCTGCTTCGGTTTTTCAATGACGGCAAAGTAACAACGCCAGTGCCTGAATGCGCACATATGAAAGCCGCGCAATAGATAACAAATATCTATATGAGTGGGTCAATAGCGGCAAGAATTCTGGTAATGACAGCATCCTTGCTTCCGCTTATGTCAATATGGCTTGCTGACTCTTTATCGTCTGGCACTTCAAGAACGTCAAACTGGCTATCAATTAGACTGATTGGCATGAAATGGTTATCGCGTGCGGTCATGCGTTTGACAATCATCGGGCGATCCGCATCAAGATAGATAAAATGCACTGGCATCCCTGCCGTGTTGGTCAGATATTCCCGATAGCATTTACGCAAAGCCGAACAGCCGACAAAAACGACACCTGTCGGGATTGTCATCTGCGCCGCCACCACTTTCAGCCATGTCCAGCGATCATCATCGCTCAACGGCATGCCCGCCGACATATTGGCTATATTTGCAGGCGGATGAAAATCATCTCCCTCAATATATGTCGCCTTTTTACGATCAGCCAGTATGGCGCCGTAAGATGACTTGCCTGATCCTGTGATCCCCATCAATACAAATAGTCGAACTGGTGCCAGACCCATGTCTAATCAAGGCGTTTGCCGTGCGTTGCATCAAACAGGTGGATATTCTCAAGCGCAAAGCCAAGCTTAACTTTGGCATCGCGTATGAAATTCTGAACGCCTGACAAACGTGCTGTTATCGTTGAGTCCGACCCATCAAGAATACCATGCACAAGTGTATCGGCACCAAGCTGTTCGACCATATCAACCGTTATCGTAATCGACGCCGCCGCTTTTGACCGGCTTGTCATGACGGTTAGATGCTCAGGGCGGATACCAACCGTTACAGTTTGTGAATTGTCCGATTTAACCGCCGCAGAAAGTGTTATTTTATCCCCATTTGCCAGCGTTATAACACGCTTTACTTTATCTAGCTTTGCCGACAGAAAATTCATTGACGGGCTACCAATAAAGCCAGCAACAAAAACTGACGCTGGTGTTTGATAAAGATCAATCGGCATGCCGAATTGTTCAACAACACCCGCATTCATGACCATAAGGCGATCACCAAGGGTCATGGCTTCAACCTGGTCATGGGTTACATAAACGCTGGTAATGCCAAGGCGTTCTTGAAGCTTTTTGATTTCCAGACGCATCTGAACCCGCAATTTAGCATCCAGATTGGACAATGGTTCGTCAAACAGGAACACCGCCGGTTCGCGCACAATAGCGCGCCCCATAGCCACGCGCTGGCGCTGACCACCACTGATATGACGTGGCTGGCGATCGAGCAGATCGGTAATTTCCAGAATGGCGGCGGCGGCCTCTACCCGGCGTTTGATTTCGTCGCGCGGGACTTTCTGAATTTTCAGCCCATAAGACATATTTTCAAAAACTGACATATGCGGATATAGCGCATAGGTCTGAAACACCATGGCAATATCGCGCGCGGCAGGCTCTAGGTCATTTACGCGGTTTCCATTGATGATAATATCGCCGTCAGTCACCGTTTCCAGTCCCGCGATCATGCGTAACAGGGTTGATTTCCCACATCCGGACGGCCCAACGATAACGACAAATTCCCCGTCCTTTACCTGTCCGTCAATGCCGTGGATCACCTCTGTCTTGGCATATGATTTATGTAGATTTTTAAATTCTATATTGCCCATTTCAATCTCTCTTCACGCAGGGTGATACCTATTTCTCAGACTCGACAAGGCCTTTGACAAATAGCTTTTGCATCAAAATCACAACCAGCACCGGTGGCAACATTGCCAAAAGCGCGGTCATCATGATGATATTCCAAACAGGCGACTGTTCGGCCGCTTCAAGCATTTGTTTGATGCTCATGACAATGGTGTAATTTGCCTGATCCGTGGTGATAATCAGCGGCCATAGATACTGATTCCAACCATAAATAAATAAAATAACAAACAATGCCGCAATATTTGTCCGCGACAACGGAATAAGGAAATCAATGAAAAAGCGCATCGGACTGGCACCATCAATGCGAGCTGATTCAACAAGTTCGCCCGGAATTGTCATAAAGACCTGGCGAAACAGAAACGTGGCGGTAGCCGACGCAATAAGCGGGATACTCAGACCCGCATAGCTATTCAACATGCCAAGATTAGCCACAACTTCGAATGTTGGAATAATACGAACCTCAACCGGAAGCATCAAGGTCACGAAAATCATCCAGAAGCACAGCATGCGCATGGGAAAGCGGAAATAGACAATCGCAAATGCCGACAGCAATGAAATGATAATTTTACCAAAGGTGATGCTGAGCGCCATAATTAAACTATTCAGCAACATCAGCCATACTGGCGCGGTTTCGGTACCTTCAAGACCAGTGCCAAATAATGCCGCGTTGAAGTTCACCCAGAATTGGTCGCCAAGCATAAGTGGGACTGGCACCTGTAACATCCGAACGCCATCATGACTAGCACCCACAAGCATAATCCAGATTGGGATCGCAATAATGGCAATGCCCAGAATGAGGACAATATGCGTTACAATTCTGAGAAAGCGACGATTTTCAACCATCAATATTGCACCCTTCGCTCGACATAACGGAACTGGAAAATAGTCAGCGAAATAACAATCGCCATCAGAATAACCGACTGTGCCGCAGACCCACCAAGATCAAGGCCGATAAAGCCATCATTGAACACTTTATAGACCAGAATTTCGGTTGATTTTGCAGGCCCACCGCTGGTCAAAGAATGGACAATTCCGAAGGTATCGAAAAACGCATAGACTGTATTGATAACAAGCAGGAAAAAGGTCGTTGGTGATAAAAGTGGAAAAATAATTGTCCAGAAACGGCGCATCGGACTGGCACCATCAATCGCCGCCGCCTCAATCAGTGAGCGTGGCACGGCTTGCATGCCCGCTAGGAAAAACAGGAAATTATAGGCAATCTGTTTCCATGCTGCGGCCAGAATGACCAGCGTCATAGCGTGATTGCCATTCAGTTTGTAATTCAGATCAACACCGACAAATTTCAAAAAATATGTCCAGATGCCAAGTGTGGGATCAAACATGAATACCCATAAGGCACCCGCCAATGCAGGGGCGACAGCATAAGGCCAAATCAGAAAGGTACGATAGATAAGCGCTCCCTTTATGACACGGTCAGCAAAGCCAGCAAGGACTAAGGCAAAACTCATCGACAGGCCCGCTACCGCTAATGAGAAAAGGCCTGTACGCAAAAAAGCATCGATATAATAAGGATCTTCAAATAGCATTTGATAGTTCTCGAACCAGACAAATTCAGAACTAAAACCAAAAGCATCTTCAATCAAAAATGACTGATACAAAGCCTGTGCCGCTGGCCAGAGGAAAAAAATCAAGGTGATGATAATTTGCGGCGCGACCAGCAAATAAGGCAAAGAGCGGGATTTAAAGATAACGCGTTCTTGCATAAAAAAATCCAAAGCTGAAAAGCATCTTACCCCATGATCAGGTGACCATGGGGTAGCAATTTAGGCGTTATTTATTTGCACGCTCGAACTTGCGAAGAAGCACATTACCACGCTTGGTAGCTTCATCCATCGCATCACTTGACGATTTGGCACCACTCCAGATGGCTTCCATTTCTTCGTTGATGACATCACGGACCTGAACATAATTACCAAAACGCAGACCTTTAGAATTCGCTGTTGGCGTGTTCAGATTCAGCTGTTTAATAGCTGTGTCTGTACCCGGGTTTGTATCGTAGAAACCTTGCTTCTTTGACAGATCATAAGCGGCTGTTGTGATTGGCACATAGCCAGTTTCCTGATGCCACCATGCCTGCACTTCAGC
>JABJBD010000203.1 GCA_018668795.1 Candidatus Puniceispirillum sp.
CAGCTGAAGACAGATAGGTCATAAATTTTGCAACGCCTTTATATTCTTCGGCATCATGACCTTTCAAAACCCACAATGTACCACCACCGATGATGCTGTTCTGTGGCTTGGAAGCAACAGCTGTATCAAGCGGCAACATGGTCTGGGCAAAGTTGAATTTAGCCTGCTTTTTGATGCTGCCATAATAGGCTGATGAATTCATCCACATGCCACATTCACCATTGGTGAACATTGACAGGCTATCACCGCGACGTCCGCCATAAACAAACAGATTGTCTTTTGACATATCGGCAATACGACCAAGGATGTTTTTGACATGGTCATTATTGATTGTCAGTTCGGCATCAAAACCGGCAAAGCCGTTCTGTTTGGTGCCGATCTGTACGTCATGCCATGTTGAATAGTTTTCAATCATGACCCATGACTGCCAACCGAAGCTGAAACCACATTTATAGCCAGCATCAACTAGCTTGCGAGACGCCGCTTCGACATCATCCCAAGATTTAGGAACGCTAGACACGCCTGCTTTGTCAAAGGCGTCCTGATTATACCAGAGCACAGGAGTAGAGCTGTTGAACGGCATCGATAGCAATTCACCATCAGGGGTCTGATAATAGCTGATAACAGCAGACAGGTAATCACCTTTATCAAATGGCTCGCCTGCATTATTCATGACCTGTTCAACAGGCATGATCGCGCCTTCGGCGGCCATCATGGTTGCGGTACCAACCTCAAAAACCTGCACGATATGCGGCTGTTGTTTCGCGCGGAAAGCGGCAATCGCACTGGTCATAGTTTCGGTATAGTTACCTTTATATACAGGTACGATTTTATAATCTGACTGTGTGGCGTTAAAATCTTCAGAGATTTTGTTAACGCGTTCGCCGTTAACACCGCCCATCGCATGCCACCACTGCACTTCCGTAGCAGCAGATGCAGCAAAAGATACCGTTCCCATAACAATGGAAACAGCCGCAGCTATGGCGGGTGTGGATATTAATTTTTTCATTGTTTGCTCCCTTGTAAATTATTATGTGTCACCTCATACAACCACAACAGCAATCATATTTTGGACACTAACTTAAATTTAAATTTTAAGTTTTTATTAAAGACAAACCTAACACGCATGATGCAGGAAACCTATATGAAATATTTGTTTTCGTTTACTATCAAAAGATGCGTATCGATAACGCCATGAACATCACTTAAATAGAACGGCGTAAACAATCCTGCCATAGCATCTCAAAGATTTTTAACGTATGTTGTGGCAAATAGCCTGTAGAATGATATTTTAAAGCTGGGGAGCAAACCGGTAGATAACCAATCTGGCGGATGAGAATCATGACTGTAAAGCAACTTAAAGCCGACCTTCTGGACAGACTCGACGCCTTTCGCAAGCAAGGCAAACATGTTTCAGATATTAACCCCATTCTGGCACTTGCTGATGAGATCAGCGACAAGCTGTATAAAGGCCAGATAAGCCAGGAAGAAGTGAATGACTTTCTGGCGCATATGGGAAGCGAGCTTTGGGATCAACAAACAACCCGCCTGCATGTCAAGACTGGTCGCGACCAAAATGACGTAAATATTCTGGATGCAATTGATCTAGGCGCCCTTGATGTCGGCAAGCCTGTCTATCATGCGGTGTTTACCGCACATCCGGTTTTTGCGCTGGAAAAAGAAAAATCTGCTGTCTTGTCTCAGGCCGCAAGCGATAACAAGTTGGGCACTATGCCTGACGATGCCTATCAGCCGCGAAGCAATATAACATTGCAGGATGAACATGAAGAGGCAATGCAGGCATTGGGGCATGCCCGCAGCGCGATCCGGTCATTACATCACACCATTCTAACCGCAAAACATGTGGCTGGTGATGCCAGCTGGCGTGATGTTTTGCCTGTAATGTGCGCGGTATCAACATGGGTTGGTTATGATCTTGACGGGCGTTCGGATATCACATGGCTGGACAGCTTTGCCTTGCGGCTTGTCGAAAAGCGGATGGCGCTTGACCTATATCAAGCCGAGCTGTCATCGCATGTTCAATCGCACCCAGATATTGCCGGATTGCTAGATGAACTAGCTGTAGAAAATGATTCCACAAAGGCTGACATCAAGCGGTTTTCTGATTTGAATGAGGCCAGCTTTGCCAATGCCGTTGACGCTTTGAGCGAACGCAAGAACAAATTAATCAGCAGTGCCGATTTTGCCCGTCGGCTACATATGATTGCCAACAATATCGATGATGATGAAACAGCCACGGCGCTGATGGTCATTGCCGGAGATATTGCCAGTCATGGCTTTGGCATGGGCGAAATTCACCTGCGGATCAATGCTGTACAATTACGCAATGCAATGCGCGCGGTTGATGGCCGTGGTATTTCGCTTTCGGGAGATAATGTCCAGAACCGCCTGTTGATGGAACGGCTGGCAACACGTATCAAAACCGAATCAGCATGGAAGATCAATTTCCAGAATCTGGATGAAGAAAACGCCACCGCACGTCGCCAGTTAATGCTGGCCACCCAATTTATCAAACATGTTGATTGTGACCAGCCTATCCGCTTATTGATTGCCGAATGCGAAAAACCCATCACAATCATGAACGCGCTATATCTGGCGCATAAATTCGGCATTGCAGACCGGCTAGATATTTCACCTTTGTTCGAAACAACCTTCGGGCTGGAACATGGGGTGCAATTGATCGAACAATTGCTAGGCTATGATGTGTTTTGCGACTATGTGCGTCGCCGGGGACGGCTGGCGATGCAGACTGGCTTTTCCGATGCTGGGCGCTTTATAGGACAGATTGCTGCCAATCTGGCGATTGAACGGTTACAGTTGAAAATTGCACAGTTAGTCAAAGACCGACTAAATGGCGACGTTGATCTGCTGATGTTCAATACGCATGGCGAGTCATTTGGCCGGGGATGTGCCGGCCCGCGCATTGCTGATAGGCAGAATTTTATTCTGACACCACATACCCGGGCGCGATGCAACGACATGGGTGTCCGCATTCATCATCAATCAAGTTTTCAGGGTGGCGATGGCTATCGGATGTTTGGTACGCCGGCATTGGCACAATCGACGATCTACCATCTGTTTGCCGCCGAAACGGCACAACCAAGCGCCGCTTGGAAGGACGACAGTTTTTATCAGAAAAATGACTTTGCGCTGGATATGTTTCTGGCGCTTAAAGCATGGCATGAGAAACTGTTTTCCGACCCAAGCTATGTGACCTTGCTTGATATATTTGGTATCAATTTGTTGCCAAAGACGGGATCACGGCCAGCCAAACGGGTTGTTCAGGTCGGTATGGGCAGACAAGACCCATCAAAGATGCGTGCCATTCCGCATAATGCAATCTTGCAACAGCTTGGGTTTCTGGCGAATGTCATTTCGGGCTTTGGCAGCGCTGCCCAGATCGATGCGGACCAGTTTGTTGAACTTTATGAAACTTCACCGCGACTACAACAATTACTGGGACATGTGCTGGCGGCAAAAGAGTTAGGATCACTAAATACGGTTCTGGCCTATGCCAAATTGCTGGATAACGGCTTCTGGATCGATCGTGGCTATCATGGCTATCAACCGCGTAATCTGCGTGCCTATCGCAAGCTGGGATTCATGCTCAATGATGACAGGCGTACCCGAGCCGCCCGCCAAATTGTCTGGGGTTTGCGTGATGATCTGATCGACCTTTATCGCCTATCAAAATCAGTTGGTGAAGAAGATGTCCGGATCAGCGGTGATGAACGTGTCAGTTTGGATATGATTCACGCGGTACGTATCGCGCTTATCATCGACTCGCTGGCATTGATCTGCCGCGTACCGCGCTTTGCTGAATCGACGCGCCATAGCAATGAAGATGTCTTACGACAAGCTTTGAGCCTTGATTTTGACGAAGCGCAAGCCATCATCCGTCAGGAATTTTCGCTTGATAAAACGAAAAAGTTGCATAGTGACGTTGCCGAGACACAGAATTACCGCGATGCAAGCTATTCGGATTATCAAGCCATCGCCGAACAGATTTTGGCGCCGCTAGAACGCAATAACCAGATGATCAAACGCATCACGCAGATGATCAGTGGCCATTACGGCGCGCATGGCTAATCACGTTGATCCGGCAATGCTTAGGTCAATCGCCGTGCTAACAATATCTACAAGCTGATCAATTTCGGTATCCGAAATGATAAATGGCGGCGCGATCAGCACATGGTCGCCTTGCTTGCCGTCAATTGTGCCTTGCATCGGATAGCAAATAAGCCCCAGTTCAAGCGCCTGTTTCTTGATCACTCCAGCAATATTGCGGTCGCGCGCAAAAGGTGTTTTGGCACTGCGGTCTTCGACAAGCTCGATGCCACGGAACAGCCCCCGACCACGAATATCACCAACAAAGGGATGCTGGCCAAGACGTTCATGCAATCGATCATTCAACAGCTCGCCTTGCTGGCGCACACGCGTGCATAGATCATCATCCAGAATACGATGCATCACCGCCAATGACGCCGCACAGGCTACCGGATGACCAAGATAGGTATGGCCATGCTGGAAAAAACCAGATCCCGACGCAATCGCATCATAAATTACATCCGTGCACAGCGTTGCGCCAATCGGCTGGTACCCTGCGCCCAACCCTTTGGCGATCGTGACAATATCAGGGGTGTTATGTTCCTGTTCACATGCAAAAAATGATCCTGTTCGTCCCATGCCACACATGACTTCATCAAGTATCAAAAGCACACCATATTTATCACAAATTTGGCGAATACGCGTGAAATAGCCTGGTACTGGTGCCAAGGCACCAGCGGTGGCGCCAACGACTGGTTCAGCCAGAAAGGCCATCACATTTTCCGCACCAATCGCCAGAATCTCGGTTTCAAGTTCATTCGCGACGCGCTGGCCATAGTCATATTCACTTTCGCCATCCTGCTGATTGCGATAAGCATAACATGGGGCGATCAGGCTGGTTTCGGCAAGCAACGTCTCAAAGAAGGAACGCCGCCAAACATTACCGCCAGCCGCCAAAGCCCCTAGCGTGTTACCATGATAGCTTTGCCGACGTGAAATAATCCGATGACGCTCAGGCTGACCAATTTCAACATAATATTGCTTGGCCAATTTCAACGCTGCTTCAACCGCCTCAGACCCGCTGGAAACAAAATAGACGCGGCTAATATCTTCAGGAGCATTGGCAACAAGCAGATCAGCCAAAACTTCGGCTGGCTCACTGGTAAAAAAGGAGGTATGCGCAAAAGCAAGCTTTTCGGTCTGTTCAATAATTGCCTTGCGCACTGTATCGTCTGAATGTCCAAGACAAGACACGGCGGCACCACCCGAAGCATCAAGATATCGCTTGCCTATTTTATCGACAATAAAACAACCATCACCATGTGAAGCAATCGCCAGATCTGCTTTGCTGTGACGCGGAAACACTGAATTACTAATCACGGAAGTACCTTTTTTAAAATTTAAACTGGAGATGTTACCAGCCGTGCGCGGCGGCGATACTGAAGTAAGACAATCAGCAACAGCATGGCGATAGCTGGCAAATAGAAAATATTTTGTGACATACGATCTGGAGTGTCTAGGTAAATTGTTTCCAGTGTCACCCTTGTATCGGCATAGAAATCAAAGGTCTGCATTTCCTGGAATAAAGCAGTACCCGGGAACGGTTCTTCGACATA
>JABJBD010000122.1 GCA_018668795.1 Candidatus Puniceispirillum sp.
CCCGAATTATCTTTAAGCGGGCGGGATATAATCTCGAGCGTGAATGTCACAGCATCTGGTGGGTCACCAACACCTGTTACTCTGGATTCAATTTCAACCTCATATTTGCCCACCAAAAGTTTAGCCGCGTAAGACAGCGCCGCAATTTTTAGCCGCTAGTTCAATCACCGAAGCCGAAATTTTTTCAATCTCGTCATCGGTCAGCGTGGCCTTGGTCGGGCTAAGCGTAATGGTGATGGCCACCGATTTTTTGCCCGCATCGATATTGTCGCCCTGATATAGATCAAAAACGCGCATATCGGCCAATAATGAACCGGCACCAGATTTTACGGCGCGAAGCAGATCACCCACGGCAACCGTTTCATCAACGATAAAGGCAAAGTCGCGCGAAACTGGCTGGAATACAGACATTGTCAGCAATGATCTGGCGGGGCCTTTTGATTTGGGCATCGGCACATCATCAACATGGATTTCAAAACCAACGGCAGTACCACGTAACCCAAAGGTTTTGGCGATGCGCGGATGAAGTTCGCCAAAGCTGGCCAGCTTTGTGCGTCCCTGAATCAAGCTACCGGAACGACCAGGATGGAAATAGTCTGGCGCTTCGGCAGTGGTCTGGATACCTGCCGCGCGGATTCCAAGTGCGGCCAGCGCGGCTTCGGCATCAGCCTTGGCATCAAACACATCAACTGTACGCATGGTGCCATGCCATTCGCGCGGCGCGCTTGCCCCATGGCGAATACCACTACAGGCTGTTCTTTGTTCGTCAGGCTTATCACCCAGAAATACGGGACCTATTTCGAACATGGCCACATCCGATTCGCCGCGATCTTGATTGCGCGCGGTGGCGGCCAGCAAATTCGGCAAAATAGACGGGCGCATATCGGACAGATCAGCACTGATCGGATTAACCAGCTTTAGATGCTCCGCACCACCGCCAAAAGCCTGTGCGTGCGTTTCCGACAAAAATGAAAAGGTCACAGCTTCCATCAAACCGCGACCAGCCAATGCCCGACGTGTCCGGAATAACCGCGCCTGTGCCGGGGATAATGATGGTTGCGCCACCACATGTTCACGCGGCAGATGTGCCATTGTCAGATTGTCATAACCGTGGATACGTGCCACTTCTTCGACCAGATCGGCAGCACCATCAATGTCGCCGCGCCAAGCTGGTGGGCTGACTGTCCATCCCCCATCAGCAGTGTTTACAGTAAAACCAAGCGTTTCGAGAATTTGCTGTTGCGTGGCCAAAGGCACATCCATGCCAGTCAGATTTTTCACCTTATCATGAGCAAGGAAAATCTCGCGCTCCCAATTGGCTCCATTACCAGCGATTTCAATATGGCTGGCCTCACCGCCACAGATCGACAGAACCAGCCGTGCGACGTGCCCCTGCACCCAGTCCGGCGAGGTCACATCCAGCCCACGCTCAAACCGATAACGAGCGTCCGAGTTAATGTTCAGCTTACGCGCGGTGGTCGCCACCGAAATCGGATCAAAGATCGCTACCTCTAGGAACATTTCGGTGGTGTCATCACTCACACCCGTGCGCTCGCCGCCCATAATGCCAGCAAGATCATCAGCGCCATGACCGTCGGCGATGATGCACATGCTACTGTCTAATTCATATTCTTTCTCATTAAGCGCGGTCAGCGTTTCACCATCTTTTGCCGGACGGATCGTCAATGTGTCACCATTGATCTTGGCAACATCATAAGCATGAAGCGGACGGCCAAGATCGATCATCACATAATTGGTGACATCAACCAGTGCATTTATCGGACGCTGGCCAACAGCATTAAGACGTCCCGCCATCCAGCTTGGGCTGGCGCCGTTCTTCAAGCCACGGAAACCGCGCCCCGTGACACGTGGACAAAATGCTTCTGCCGCTGGATCAATCGCCCATTTTACAGGACTGTCATAACTGCCATCATGCACGCCAAAATCAACATCTTTTAGTACGCCATAGCCAGCCGCCGCCAGATCACGGGCAACACCGCGCACACCAAGGCAATCGGCACGGTTTGGCGTGATGGCAATCTCGATGACCGGATCATCAAGCCCCGCATAAGGCGCAAAGGCCGCACCAACTGGCGCATCAGCAGGCAGATCGATAATGCCATCATGTTCATCGGACAGTTGCATTTCGCGCTCGGAACACAACATACCATTTGAAGCCTCGCCGCGGATTTCACCGACTTTTAAAGTCAGATCAATGCCAGGCACATAGGCACCCGCAGGGGCAAACACGCCCTTCATGCCAGCCCGGGCATTAGGCGCACCGCAGACCACCTGAATCGGATCGCCGGATCCGGTATTGACCATGCAAACACGCAATTTGTCGGCATTGGGATGCTGTTCTGCCGATATCACCTCGGCAATGGTA
>JABJBD010000197.1 GCA_018668795.1 Candidatus Puniceispirillum sp.
CGACGGCAAGGGCGGCATTACCGTCACTGTTCATGTCTCGCCGCAAGCCGTTTTGACCATCGATGTTCAGGCCGGACTGCATGACCGCGCCGCTGGTCTGGCTGTTGATGTCGGGTCTACCACACTGGCGATGTATCTCTGTGATCTGGCTGACGGAAGTATCCTTGCCTCTGCCGGGGTCATGAACCCGCAGATCCGGGTTGGCGAAGATGTTATGAGCCGGGTTTCCTGGGCCATGCTGAACGAAGATGGTGCTGCAGACATGACCCTGGCTGTCAGGGCGGAACTGGATCGTATGGTGGATCTGGTGCTGGTGGATGCAGGACTGCAGCGCGAAGACGTTCTGGATGCCGTGCTGGTTGGTAATCCGGTCATGCATCATCTGCTTTTGGGCATTGATCCGCTGGAACTTGGTGGCGCGCCATTCGCATTGGCTGTTGATACGGCGCTTAATCTGAAAGCCAGTGATCTTGGTCTGGCTTTGAATCAGGGTGCGCGCGCCTATATCCTACCTTGTATTGCGGGGCATGTCGGGGCAGATGCGGCAGGTGTCGTGCTTGCCGAAGCGCCGCAGAAAACTGATAAAATGACATTGCTTGTCGATGTTGGCACCAATGCCGAGATTGTTGTTGGCAATCGTGATCGGCTTCTGGCCACGTCCTCACCTACAGGGCCAGCTTTTGAAGGGGCGCAAATCTCGTCTGGACAACGTGCCGCCCCGGGGGCGATTGAACGTGTCCGTATTGACCCCGTAACGCTGGAACCCCGTTTTCGTGTGATTGGCGTCGATCAATGGTCAGATGAAGACGGCTTTAACGATGCGGTAAAATCCACGGGTATTAGCGGTATTTGTGGCTCGGGCATTATTGAAATTTTGGCTGAAATGTATTTGTCTGGCATCATCACTATGGATGGCGTGATCGATGGCGATAAAGCTGCTATCAGCCCACGGATTGAGGCTGATGATCGAACTTTCCGCTATCGTGTCAGCGATACTGTGACGGTCACTCAGAATGATGTGCGCGCGATCCAGCTTGCCAAGGCTGCCCTGTATGCTGGTTTCCGCCTGTTGATGGACAAAATCAATATTGACCAGATCGACAAGGTTGTGCTGGCGGGTGCCTTTGGCACACATATTGATCCCAAATATGCGATGGTGCTTGGCATGATTCCCGATTGCGAGCTGGATAATGTCCGCGCGGCAGGCAATTCGGCTGGTGCGGGCGCGCGTATGGCCTTGCTGAACAAAGGCGCGCGTGCTGAAATTGAACAGGCTGTGCGCAATATTGAAAAAATCGAAACGGCGATTGAACCATCATTTCAGGATCATTTCGTCAAGGCCATGGCGATACCGCATAAAAGCGACCCCTATGCCAAGCTGGCCGCCGCAGTTACCTTACCTGAACGTATTCTGACAGCCCAAGACGCCCCCGCGCTTGAAGGTGGCCGTCGTCGGGGTGGGCGTCGGCGCACCAGCTAGGGGTGCTGGCGATCAGTCGGCACTTTCGCCATTACCGCCACTACCGCCTGTTTCATTTTTGAGCTGCTTTGCCAGCTTTCTTGCGTGTGCCCAACTGGCAATGAACATCCATCCCAGCGCCAGCGCCGCAATCGCATAGCTTGCCCAAATAAACCCGCCAAATTGTCCCATCTCGAACAGATTGCCCATCATATGCCACCATCATTGCCAAGACGTTTCAGTTCGATATTGGCGATCCGCCGTGCGGCAATCAGTGCCCGCATCCGCAAAATGACAACGAGTGCGAAATAGCCATGACAGGCGATCAGCATCAGAATAAGCGGCGTCAGCATCGACGCATCAATAGCTGGCCCTCCGCGTCGCAGAATACTGGCAGGTTGATGCAATGTATGCCACCAATCGACTGAAAATTTGACAATCGGCACATTGACCAGCCCGACCAACGCCAGCAAGGCGGCGGGACGACTGCCACGTTCGGGACGGTCAAAGCCATTCGCCAGCGCGATCACCCCAAGATAAAAGAAAAACAGGATCAACATCGAGGTCAGTCGCGCATCCCATACCCACCATGCGCCCCACATCGGCTTGCCCCACAAGGCACCGGTAACCAATGTCAGAAAGGCAAACATCGCCCCAACAGGCGCTATGGCACGCGCCGCAATATCAGCCAGCGGATGCCGCCAGACAATATAGAACAAGCCGCATAGACCCAGCCCAACATAGCCAAATAACGCCAGCCATGCGGATGGCACATGTATATAGATAATCCGCACGGTTTCGCCTTGCTGGTAATCGGGCGGCGACGCAAACAATCCCAGATAAAGCCCATAGGCCATCGTTACCGCTGTTACCAATAACAGCGGGCGGAATAGCCAGTCGGCGATGCGCATAAAGCGCGTTGGGTTTGCCATAAAATCAAACATGCCCGTGTGATATAGCCCTTTTTGTTGAAATCACAATATCCAGCTTCATGATCCGCTACCACCGTCACTCTCACTCAGTGCCATCGCCGCCACTGGCGGGGCCAGTGCCAGCAACAGCATCGCCAGCGCTCCCGATAGCATCAGATGCGGCGTCACGATCACAGACATGTCTGGCTGCGATGCCATAACGCCGAAAATCAGCACGGGTACCGCCAATGGCAGAACCAGCAAAGCCATCAGCCCGCCGCCGCGTCGCGCCCCTTGCGCCAATGCCGCGCCAATGATCCCCAGCAAGGTCAGACTGCAACTTCCCACTGCCAGTGCCACCATTAACGCACCTAATTGATGCAGTGGCATATGTAACATGATCGCCATCAAAGGCGTTGTCAGCAACAACGGCACCCCGGTTTTCACCCAATGCGCCATGGCCTTGGCCACCGCATACAGCCCCAGCTGATAAAAACTGCCCATTGGCGGTTCGCCAGACACAACATCAACCACCGGAATGCTGATCTGGTCAAGCCAGCCATCACGCACATCATCGGCAAACAGCCCGTCAAATCCGGCCAGAATCGATAACAAGGCCGCGATCCAGATGATCGGTACGGCCAGCGGTTCCAATATCGCCGCCGACGGGCCAAAGGCCAGCGGAAATAGCGCGATAATAATGACAAAGAAAATCAGCATGACCGCAACATCTTGCCGGTTACGCCAGCCAATGGTCAGATCACGTTTTATCTGGGCGTGAAAGTTATGCATCTTTATGCGCCTTTTGCCCTAGCGTCCAAATCTGCCGTTTGGTGCCAAGCTTTGCAACCAGATCAAGATGCGTTGCCGCCAGCACCATGCCGCCGTTGCCAATATGCGCACATATGATTCTGGCCAGCGCGTCATTTGCATCATCATCAAGCCCTACATTGGGTTCATCCAAAAGCCATAAAGCTGTTTCCGGACCAAGCATCAACCGTGCCAGAGCCAGCCGCCGCCTTTGTCCGCGTGACAATGAACGCACCATGCTGTCGGCAAAATCCATACAGCCAAGCACCGCCAGTGCTACCTCAATCTTCTGCTTATCACCATAGCCTGTCATCGCTGCCCAGCTTTGCAGATTCTCACGCCCGCTCATCAGGCTGGACAGGCCATCTTGATGCCCAACATACAGCCGTGCCGCATCACCGCTGGCGGTTCTGCCTGCCGCCGCCGCACATCTAATGATACCGCTTGCCACAGGAATCCGTCCGGCAATCGCCCGCAACAGGGTTGTTTTGCCTGCGCCATTGCCCCCATGCACAAGCCCAAGCTGACCATAATCAAGATGGTTGCTGAAATCATGAATAACGGGCCTGATGCCGCGCATAATCGTCACCGCGTCAAGCCATAGCCCCGAATGCATGCGCATAGATGTATCATCACTAGCCATGCCGCATGTTTACCTGCCAAATCGGCCTTTGGTCTAGTGGTTTTCAAAAATTCCATCTGGAAAAAACATGCAGAACGCGCTATAAGGTCAATGACCGCGTTGAGGCGCTCCTCATGCTGGCCAGCTCTGTTATTTGTGAAGTTCAACCGTAAAGGGGAAACCGCCATGTCAAAGACATTGCGTGACGCGTGCCGTGCTAATCTGACTGTCGGCAGCAAAACATATCGTTATTACGCGCTAGCCAGCCTTGCCAAGACCTATCCGTCATTGGCACGTTTGCCATTTTCACTAAAGGTTTTGCTGGAAAATCTGCTTCGTAATCAGGATGAAAGTTCGGTCACGGCCGCCGATATTGAGGCGCTGGCAAACTGGGCTGATAGCGGCGAGGGCGGCGAGATCGCCTTTCGCCCCTCCCGCGTTCTCATGCAGGATTTTACCGGCGTTCCGGCAGTTGTCGATCTGGCAGCGATGCGCGATGCGATGGGAACGATTGGTGGCAATCCCGAAAAAATCAATCCGCTATCGCCTGTTGATCTGGTGATTGATCATTCGGTTATGGTCGATTATGCAGGCGGCCCAGATGCGGCGGCTAAAAATACCGCGCTTGAATTTACTCGAAACAAGGAACGGTACGAATTTTTGCGCTGGGGCGCAGGTGCTTTTGATAATTTCCGCGTTGTGCCACCGGGCACTGGCATTTGTCATCAGGTCAATCTTGAATATCTGGCGCAAACCGTCTGGACACGTGATGAAGATGGCGAAACCGTTGCCTATCCTGACTCGGTAGTTGGTACCGACAGCCATACGACCATGGTCAATGGCTTGGCTGTACTGGGCTGGGGTGTTGGCGGTATCGAGGCCGAGGCAGCCATGCTTGGCCAGCCTATTTCGATGCTGGTGCCTGATGTAATCGGATTCCGTCTGGATGGTAAACTCCCCGAAGGCGCCACGGCGACGGATCTGGTGCTAATGATTGTCGAAGCCTTGCGCAAGCGCGGCGTTGTTGGCAAATTTGTCGAATTTTTTGGCTCTGGCCTTGACCAGCTATCTTTGGCTGATCGCGCGACCATTGCCAATATGGCACCTGAATATGGCGCCACTTGTGGCTTTTTCCCGATTGATGATGAAGCCTTGAACTATCTGCGTCTAACAGGTCGTGATGATGACCGTGTGGCACTTGTCGAAGCCTATGCCAAAGCTCAGGGCATGTGGCGTGACAGTGATGCGGCTGATCCGCATTTCACCGATATATTATCGCTTGATCTTGCCTCGGTTGTCCCGTCAATGGCAGGGCCGAAGCGCCCGCAGGATCGCGTCGCTTTGCCGGATGTGGCAGCGTCTTTTGCCAGCACCCTTGCTGATGCAACAGGGCGGACTACACCTAAATCGATGGCTATTGATGGGACTGACTACAGCCTCAGCGATGGTGATGTTGTCATTGCGGCGATCACCTCATGTACCAATACGTCTAATCCGTCGGTTCTGGTCGCGGCAGGTCTGGTTGCCAAGGCCGCGCATGAACGCGGTTTGACAGTTCAACCATGGGTAAAAACATCACTGGCACCTGGCAGTCAGGTGGTATCGGCCTATCTTGATAAGGCGGGTCTGACCTCACATCTGGATGCGCTTGGTTTCCACACGGTCGGCTATGGATGCACAACTTGTATTGGTAATTCAGGCCCGATTGATGCCCCGCTTGCCAAGGCGGTTGAAGAGGGGGGTCTGACGGTCACCTCGGTTTTGTCAGGCAACCGGAACTTTGAAGGCCGCATCAGCCCGCATGTTGCCGCCAACTATCTGGCCTCACCGCCATTGGTTGTCGCCTATGCGCTTGCTGGGTCTGTCAGTAAGGTCATGAATGATGATCCGCTTGGTCAGGACAAGGATGGCAATGACGTCTATCTGCGCGACCTATGGCCATCAAATGACGATATCCGCAAGGTTGTTGATCAGGTGATTTCTGCCGAAATGTTCCGCGAACGCTATGCCGATGTGTTCAAAGGCACGGCCGAATGGCAGGCAATCAAGACCTCTGCTGGCTTAACATTCAACTGGGATGATGGCTCGACCTATGTGCAGAACCCGCCTTATTTCGA
>JABJBD010000206.1 GCA_018668795.1 Candidatus Puniceispirillum sp.
ACTGTCAAATGGCGTGGCAAGCCAGTTTTTGTAAGGCACCGTACGGCTGATGAAATTGCCCGTGCTGAAACCGCAAATGGAGATGACCTGCGTGACCCACAGCCAGATGATGCGCGTGTCCAGCGGCCTGAGTTACTTGTTGTCGTTGGCGTCTGTACGCATCTTGGTTGTGTTCCGCTTGGTCAGAAAACAGGTGAAGTGCGTGGTGATTATGATGGTTGGTTCTGCCCATGCCATGGATCGCACTATGATACATCAGGGCGTATCCGCAAAGGTCCGGCACCGACTAATCTTGAAGTGCCGCCTTACACATTTCTTTCCGACTCGGTCATCCGTATCGGTTAATCTATCAAGTCTTCTGGAGGTATAATAGCAATGTCTGCTGATAAATTTTCAAATCCGGTTGTACGATGGATTGACCATCGTTTGCCCGTGTTCTCAATGCTCGATCATACAGCTCACGACTACCCAACACCCAAAAACCTAAATTATATGTGGAACTTTGGAAGTCTTGCCGGTTTGTCATTAACGATAATGATAGCAACAGGCATTGTTTTATCAATGAACTATACGCCTCACATTGATTATGCTTTTGACTCTGTTGAACGCATCATGCGTGATGTTAACCACGGTTGGATGATCCGCTATATCCATATGAATACGGCTAGCTTCTTTTTCATAGTTGTTTATCTGCATATTATGCGGGGACTTTATTACGGTTCGTATAAAGCACCACGAGAGCTTTTGTGGATATTAGGTGTGATAATTTTCTTACTTATGATGGCAACTGCTTTCATGGGATATGTTTTGCCATGGGGTCAGATGAGCTTCTGGGGTGCGACTGTTATTACCAACCTGTTCTCGGCTATTCCGTTTGTTGGTGAGAGTATTGTAACATGGCTCTGGGGAGGGTTTTCTGTTGATAATTCAACGCTAAACCGCTTTTTCTCACTACACTATTTGTTGCCGTTTGTTATTGCAGGCGTAGTGATACTGCATATTGTAGCCTTGCATCGTTTTGGCTCCAATAACCCAATTGGCATTAATGCTAAAGGCCCGCAGGACACAATTTCATTTCATCCTTATTATACAATTAAGGATGTCGTAGGTATTGCTATGTTCCTCTTGCTTCTTGCAATGGCAGTATTCTTCTTCCCCAATGCGATGGGGCATCCGGACAATTACATTCCTGCCAACCCGATGCAGACACCTGCGCATATTGTGCCTGAGTGGTACTTCCTACCTTTCTATGCGATCTTGCGGGCGGTGCCTGACAAGCTTGGTGGCGTATTGATGATGTTTGGTGCGATTGCGGTGCTGTTTGTTTTGCCATGGCTGGATCGCTCGCCTGTGCGTTCGGCGCGCTTCCGTCCGGTCTTCCGCATTTTCTTCTGGTTGTTGATTATTGATGCGGTTCTGCTTGGTTATCTTGGCGCAAAGCCTGCCGAGGGCATCTATGTGATCCTGTCACGTCTGGCGACTGCATGGTACTTCTTGCATTTTCTTGTCATCCTGCCATTGCTTGGGGTGTTTGAGACGACCAAGCCGTTACCAAAGTCAATCTCTGAGCCAGTGCTGGCGACTGCGAAGGGAGCCTAGATCATGATAAAGGCACTAATTACTGCAACAATAGCTCTTACAGCGGCCTTTGGTGTGTCCAATATGACTGTTGCGGCTGGCGGTGACACTACCGAATTGCAAACCCGTGAATGGAGCTTTTCGGGGCCTTTCGGCACTTTTGACAAAGCCTCTATGCAACGTGGATTTCAGGTCTATCGTGAAGTCTGCGCTGGGTGTCATTCGATGGATCTGATCGCCTTTCGTAATCTGGCTGATCTTGGTTATAACGAAGCCGAGATCAAGGCGATCGCGGCTGAATATGAAGTTCAGGATGGCCCTGACGATGAAGGTGAGATGTTCATGCGTCCGGCACGTCCGGCTGACCGAATCCCTGGCCCCTATCGCAACGATAATGAGGCACGCGCCAGCAATAACGGTGCCATGCCTGTTGATCTGTCGCTAATCGCCAAAGCACGTGCGCATGGGCCTGATTATCTGTACAGCTTACTGCTTGGCTATAAGGAAGCCCCAGCTAGCGTCGAAATGCCTGAAGGCATGTATTATAACGCGGCTTATTCGGGCAATCTGATTGCTATGCCACAGCCGCTTTATGGTGATGATGTTGAATTTGCCGATGGCGCTGATGCGTCAGTTCAAGGGGCGGCGGCAGATGTGACCCAGTTCCTGATGTGGGCGGCAGAACCGAAAATGGAAATTCGCAAGCGCATAGGTGTTGCGTCGGTATTTTTCCTCAGCATTTTCCTGATCTTGAGCTATCTGGCCAAGCGTCGGGTCTGGGCTGATGTGCACTAAACCAGCCTAAATATCCTATCTAAATAAACATCAAAACCCCGTCAGATGCGTCTGGCGGGGTTTTCTTATGGACAGGCTTCGTCGGATTTATTCATCATTGCGTTGGTTATACAGGCGGTCATTATGATGGCGATACCGATCATGGTAAAGACATCCAGTATCTCGGCAAATATATAAACCCCGATTAATGCCGCGCTCGCAAATTCCAGATAGGTGAGGGGAACAAGCTTTGCCACTGGTGCCAACCGTGCCGCTTGGATCATCAACAGTGATGATATTGACCCGATCAACGCGGCTACAGCTGGCGGCATAATAAATATCTGCGCGTTCCATATCACGGTCGGAACCGATTGCTGATATATGGCTAGGGTCGCTCCGTAAAGGCTCACCATCAAACTGCTGGCTACCAGCCCGTCCTGCAACAACAAATATATTGGTGGCTGTGTTTTGCCAAGTTTGCGGGTAAGCACAATATATAGGCTGAACATCACGGCGGCGGCCAATGGATAAAGGCTACCCAGAAAAGTTGCATCAAGCTCAGTTGGCCTGATGATGAACATGACCCCGCAAATCGCCATGATGATAAGCATTATATGCCGTAGGCGTAACGCCTCGCCAAGGATGAAATAGCCAAGCACGACAATAAATAATCCCTGTATCGTGAACAGCGCGAAAGCGACCGCGATGGGAACATGCCGCAAACCGGCAAAGAACAGCCCCATTGATAAAGCAAGGGCAAGTGAGCGTACCAGATTGAGCCATTTCATTCCGGCAAAGGGATTGCCATAAAGGCGACGCTCCTTAAAGGTGATGACAATAAAGGCGATGCATGCCTGAATGAAAAAATAAAGACCGACAGCCAGCAATATTGGCACGCGCTCATCCTGCATTTTCATAAAGCTGTCTTTGACTGGAAATAGCATTGCGGCAGTCCCTATACAGGCCATGCCTATCAAATGTGTGCGTCGGTTATCGGTTTCATGTGACATACGTTACCATATGAATCGTTAACCATATGGCGATAGACCAAAAGTATCACTTGCAATGCGTGTTCGAAAGTATGGTCAGTTCCAGGGTTTAAACATTAAACCGGAAATGGAACACGTCGCCATCGACAACTTTATAGTCCGACCCTTCAACACGTAACTTACCTGCATCCTTGGCACCGCTTTCCCCTTTACAGGCGATAAAATCGGCATAGCTGATCGTCTCGGCGCGAATAAAGCCACGCTGGAAATCGGTATGGATTACACCGGCAGCTTGCGGGGCGCTGGCACCTGCCGCCACCGTCCATGCGCGTGCTTCCTTTGGTCCGACGGTAAAGAATGTCAACAGATCAAGTAGCCCGTATCCGGCGCGAATAAGCCGTGACAGCCCAGTTTCAGACAGGCCTAATTCAGACAGGAATTCAGCCTTATCATCATCGTCAAGCTGTGCAATCTCGGATTCGATAGCGGCGGAAACAACCACATAGGCCGCGCCTTCGCTGGCGGCCTTATCGGCGACAAGCTTGGTAAAGTCATTGCCCGTCGCGGCATCCCCTTCGGCGACATTACAGACATAAAGCACAGGCTTTGACGTTAATAGCTGAAGATAGGGCAGGCGCAATGTTTCAGCGTCGGTTAATCCCCCCGTACTACGGGCTGGATTACCATCGGACAGGTGCGCAAAAAGTTTTTCCATCAAGGCCAGATCGGCTTTGGCATCACTATCCCCGCCACGCGATTTCTTGACAAGTGCTACCATCCGCTTTTCCAGCGAATCAAGATCAGCCAGCATCAGTTCGGTTTCAACAGTCGCTGCATCACGCACTGGATCAACATCACCATCGACATGCGTGATTTCGGTATCTTCAAAACAGCGCAGAACATGCGCAATCGCATCAACTTCGCGAATGGTGCCCAGAAATTTATTACCCAGCCCTTCGCCTTGTGATGCGCCGCGGACAAGGCCGGCGATGTCAACAAATTCAAGCTGAGTCGGAATGATCGTTGCGGATTGGGCCAATAAAGCCAGCGCATCCAGCCGTGTATCAGGTACCGAAACGCGTCCGGTGTTCGGCTCGATCGTACAGAATGGATAATTCGCCGCTTCGGCAGCTGCTGTCTGGGTCAGCGCATTAAACAGGGTGGATTTACCAACATTCGGCAATCCGACAATTCCGCAGTTAAAACCCATAATTCACTCCTTGCAACGCCGTCAGGCTCTATTTGTTTGTGTTATTTGCCTTTGCAGAAGCCTCTATGGGCTACTTTGTTTTATGACCTTGGTTGTCTTTGCTGTCTGGTGCGGCAAGATAAGCAACACGGCTCATAAACCCGCCATCGTCACCATCGACCAGCCGTTCTGCTTCATCGGCAATCGCACCAAGCATGCGCCCAAGCCAGCCTGATTGTTCGTCTGTACTGAAATCAGTCAGCACCCAGTTACGCACGTCCATTGCAGGCATCTGAGGTCGTCCAATGCCAATCCGCACGCGCCAGTAATCTTGTCCAAGATGCCGGTCAATATCGCGCAGACCATTATGCCCACCGTGGCCACCGCCAATTTTGACCTTGATGCGTCCAACGCCTAGATCAAGTTCATCATGGAATACAAAAACGGAAGCTGGTTCAATTTTGTAAAATTTGATGCATTCGGCAACTGGCAACCCTGATTTGTTCATAAAACTTTGGGGTTTCAGCAAAATCACCTTTTCTGTCCCGATACGTCCTTCGGACATCAGCGACAGGTTCTTTTTCTTCCAAGGTGAAAAACCATGCTGGTCAGCGATCCTGTCAACAGCCATGAACCCCGCATTATGCCTTTGAAAAGCATAGTCGGGTCCGGGATTGCCAAGGCCTACAAATACCAGCATGGTCTCTACATTCGGATATGAAGCTGCCAGCGATTATTCTTCGCTTGCTGCTTCCTCTTCGGTGCCATCGCCTTCAGCTTCTTCATCTTCGTTCTTCACGCCGCCACCAGGTGACTGCAATGTAGCAACGGTAAAGTCGCGATCGGTAATGGTTGGCTCAACGCCTTCGGGAAGCGCAATCGCACTAATATGAATTGAGTCACCAATTTTCAGACCTTCAAGATCAATGGTGATTTTTTCCGGAATATCGGTTGCCGGACAGTTCAACTCAATTTCGTGACGGACAACGTTCAATACACCGCCAATTTTCAATGCGGGACACTGATCCTCATTAATGAATTCAACAGGTACGCCAACGGCAACTTTTGCCGAGCCGGACACGCGCAGAAAATCCATATGCATGATATTGTCAGAAACCGGATGGAACTGAATATCACGCGTTAGAACCGTGTTTTTCTTGCCTGCAACTTCGATATTCAGCAGGCGGCCGAAAATGCCCGGCTGATGCACGATTTTGGTAATTTCACGGGTAGACATGTTAATGCCTAAAGGTTCCTTTTTGTCACCGTAAATAACGGCTGGGACAAGACCTGCGCGGCGTGCCGCACGGGCGGACCCCTTACCGACCCGTTCGCGCTGTTCAGCGCTAATGGTTGTTATGTCAGACATTGCTAACTCCTTTATCAAACAATGACTATGCCTCCAGGGGTGCATAGCGGTGCGAGATATAGGCCGTAAATCACCAAAACACAAGCGTTTTACGTGCTACAGTCACTATTCAGCAGATGTTTTATAAAGCGGCTTTGAAATATCAAATTCTGGACTGGGTAAAAGCCCCGACCAATTAGAACCTCGACCAGTTAGAACCCCGTCCAATTAGAATAAAGTCGAGACTGACCGTTCTTCATTGATCCGCAGAATCGCTTCACCAAGCAAGGGTGCAACCGACAAATGCCGCACATTGCGGGCAACCCGCACCGCTTCGGTGGCGGGGATCGAATCGGTTGTCACCAGCGAATTAAGCGGCGAGGCCGCCACGCGGCTAACCGCACCACCTGACAATACACCGTGAGTCACATAGGCATCAACGCTCAACGCGCCATCATTCATCAAGGCTACAGCCGCATTACATAATGTGCCGCCCGAATCGACAATGTCATCAACCATGATGCAATGCCGTTCATTCACATCACCGATGATATTCATGACTTCGGATACGCCTGCTTTTGGGCGGCGTTTGTCAATGATTGCCAGATCGGCATCAAGCCGTCTTGCCAGTGACCGCGCTCTAACAACACCGCCAACATCTGGCGATACAATCATCAGCTTTGCCCCATCATAACGTTGTTTAATATCTTCGATGAAGACAGGTGCGGCAAACAGATTGTCGGTTGGAATATCGAAAAAGCCCTGAATCTGACCAGCATGTAGATCAATCGTCAGCACGCGATCCGCCCCCGCAGATGTAATCAGATTGGCCAGCAATTTTGCCGAAATCGGCGTACGGGGGCCCGATTTACGATCCTGCCGCGCATAGCCATAATAGGGAATTACAGCCGTGATTCGGCGGGCTGATCCACGTCGTAGCGCATCAAGTGCCACCAGCAATTCCATGACATTGTCATTCGCGGGAAAGCAAGTTGATTGGATAACGAATACATCTTCGCCGCGCACATTCTCGGCAATCTCGACGAAAACTTCCATATCGGCAAAGCGTTTGACTTCGGCGCGGGTGAGGGGAATATCAAGATAAGCAGCAATAGCTTCCGCAAGGGGACGATTACTATTGCAAGATAAAATCTTCATACGTCAAAACCTTTGCCGGTTTCTGCGGATAGCCCCGCGAGCTTGTTGGATGTTATTAGCAATCGCATGACAAACCGACAAGGTGGTTTTCACCTTTTCTTTACACTTTTATTGCAAGCGACTCTCAAAGAATACAGCTAGCCAATAAGGAAAGAAACAGTAACCCAAGGAAAATATACAGATGTGGCATTCTACACCTCTAGCATGGTGGTGGAAAATGGCTCAAGGGCAATGACCGAAATAAGGCGGCCTGAGTCGCTGTCACCGGCATGTGTCGCAAAACGATGCGAAAAGAACTGGTCTGATTCGCTATAGGTATCGCGCTGGCAATCATGCACCGCGCCGATTCCGGCCTTTGCCAGCCGCATGGTCGCATAGCCAGCAAGATCAAAGTGATATTTGCCAGACAGGCTATCCGCGGCAAAATACGCTTCTGCTTCGGGTGTGCTGGCCAATGCTTCATCGCGCAGATCGTTACCCACCTGATAATTATGCTGACGGATACAGGGGCCGATGACAGCTGTTATACTGGCGACAGTGGCACCCGCTTTGCACATCAGTTTGATCGTGGCTTCCAGCACCCCACCACATGCGCCGCGCCAACCTGCATGTGCCGCACCAATCACACCGGCTGTGCGATCAGCGAACAGAACAGGCGTGCAATCAGCAATCAGTATCGCCAAGCCATGTCCTGCAACAGTGGTGACATGGGCATCGGCATCGGGGCGTAGGTGGGCATCCTGACCAGACTCAACAACAAGGGCATCGGCTGAATGGAACTGACGCAGGCCATACAATCTATCTGAAGCAAGTCCAAGGCTGGCCGCAACTCGCGATCTGTTTTCGGCAACATTATTGGCTATATCCTGTGATCCATAACCACAATTCAGACTGTCATAACAGCCAGCGCTGACGCCGCCATTGCGGGTAAAAAATCCATGTTTGATTATGGTGCCACTGGCATCGGGTATCATCCAGTCATCAAACTGAATGAGCGGCACGCCAATGGGTGATGTGATCATCGAAAAACTCATCCGTCGCCCCGTTCAGCAGGTGATACAGCTTCGGTTTTTATGTCATTATTCATAAAGCCTGGCGGGGTGCCTTCACCTTGCGGCACCAACAATGCCACTTTAAAGGCACTTCCCATCTGGGCGGGGCTGACCAATCGGTCATAGGCAGCCAGCAAAGCGCGGCGCATGTCCGGCGCGGCATGGGTAGCGGCCTGTTCAGCCCGCGCTTTCAAGCCAATCTTCGCCAGAAACGTACCTTGTTCCACAGGCCCGATCAGCCGTGCGCCTGCCGCTAATGCACAATCTGCCAAGGCGTTAAAATCAACCCAATGCGATATATCGACCTGACCTGGCTGATAAAACAAATCAACTGGCTTATGTGCAGAAACCGCCTGAACTGTATCGCCAATATTGTCTGATTTACCGTAATCAATAATCAAAATGGCACCGCCATATGTCGCTATATGCGCCGCCAGAATATGCATTATATCCTCACCCAATATACATAATTCGGCAACCGTGCCATCTGGTGATGCGGCCTTGTTGCTCAGGTGCCACCTATCAAGCTCGGTAGCTGTTAACGGTGTGCCTTCGCCAAAGCCTAAATCAGGATCAGCTATCACCAGCCGATGCCGCCAGATACCCTCGCGGCAAATCGCATGCGCCACAGGTAAAGCATCAAAAAATTCATTGGCAATGCCATATAGCGGCGCGGCAGGTAATGCCGATAGATCATCATGCCAATGGATGACCGATTCCGTTAAAGTCTGCTGTTGTATCGTGCGCAGATACGGACTTGTTTCAATCAGATGAATATGGCATGCCGCCAGCTCTGGCATCAACTGTCCCCATACATGCTGCATGTCAGCCATTAATGTGCCACGCCCGGGGCCGCATTCAATGATGGCTGGTTGCGGTTTTTCCGCGCCGGTATCTAATGGCTGTCCAAGCTCGAACATATGCGCCAGAAACAAACCGCACATCTCACCAAAAAGGCCGGATATTTCCGGCGCGGTGATGAAGTCGCCTTCACGGCCAAAAGGATCGCCGGATTGATAATAGCCAACATCGGGTGTGGCTAGCGCGCGTTCAATATAAGTTGCTAGCGATAGCGGGCCGTCTGCCGCAATCTGCGCGGCTATCATGCTTGTTACATCATCGGCATTTATATCATTATCGGTGGCAACGGTCATGTACGACGTTCCCGCATGAACAGGTAAAGCCCGCCTGCTATCATCGGCAGGCATAGGACTTGCCCCATTGTTATAACGCCAAACAGCACACCTAACTGCGCATCTGGCTCGCGGGCAAATTCGATCAGATAACGACTCGCCCCATAGCCCAACAGCATGATAGCGGTCAGGCGCCCTTGATGTGCCAGCCAGCCTTTGCGATAGCCGAACAGCATAACAAGCCCCAGAACCAGCCCTTCAAGACCAGCTTCATAAAGCTGGGTTGGGTGGCGCGGGGCACCGTCGCTATACGGAAAAACCATCGCCCAGGGCACATCGGTAACACGACCCCATAATTCACCATTGATGAAATTGGCAAGCCGTCCAAAAAACAGCCCTATAGGCAATGTCATTGACACCCGGTCACTTATTGCCAGCACAGGTATATTATGGCGTCGCGCCAGCAGAATCATGGCAAGTGAAACGCCGATCAAACCGCCATGAAACGACATGCCACCTTGCCATATCTTGAAAATATCTAGCGGGTGGGACAGAAAATAGCTTGCATTATAAAACAGAACATACCCGATACGCCCGCCCACAATGATGCCAATCAATACATAATTCAGCAGACTATCAAGCGTGGCACTGGGCATGGCCGAGCCTGGTTTGTTGGCTTCCCGCTTTAACAGATAAAAGCCGATCAGCAGCCCCGCTATATAGGCCAGCGCGTACCAGCGGATGCCAAAATTGCCAAACTGTATGGCAAATTCATTGAATTCAGGCAGAATGATTCCCCCTGATGGCATCGCTTCGGATGGTATCGTTTCGTCTGTTTGGGCGTGGCTGGTCATGGTTAGATAGGATCCGGCTTGGTTGTTATTGTCGTCCGATCAGCACCGATCAGCGATGCGACATTATGTGGTGATTGCAAGCTTAGCGCATTCACCTTATCTCTAGTAGAGGATAATTTTTGCAATTATGTTAAGGTTGGCTTTGGCCGCACTTTAAAGCATGGTTGCGTGCTTCATTATAGGAGAATTTAATGGCTATGCGTTCATCTTTGATGTCAGATCTTGCTCAGATGGCAAATGGTGCCGCCTCCGCCCTTGGTGGGGTACGCGAAGAAATTGACAATATGATTCGCCACCGTCTGGAGCGTACGTTAAACGCGCGTGGTCTGGTCACACGTGAAGAATTTGATGCGTTGCGCACCCGCCATGAAGCCCTTGCCGCGCGCCTAGCGATGCTTGAAGCTGCCGCATCAGGTCAGCCAGTTGCTAAATCTGCTGCCAAATCCACCGCCAAATCCAAGACCGAAGCAGGTACCGAATCAAACGCCGAATCGATGCCCCGTTCGGCTTCAAAAACAGCCAAGCGCCCTGCCGCTAAAAAACAAGCGGCAAAAAAATCAGCCACACCAAAAAATAATTGATTTTTTTATCAGTAACCAGACCATGCCGAATCACCAGAAAAACTGGAAAAAACACTAAAAATTGTGGTTTTTAAAATTCCAGACACTAAATATTGTGTCGAAATAGCTTGAACAGCCAGTCCAGTTTTGTCATTTTTGGCGTTGTAGGCACCTTGATGGTGCTTGAACGCATATGCCTTATTGGAACATGACAATGGTGCTGACCCAGCAAACTGACGACATCATTCTGGCCGATCCCATAGAGCTTGTGTCGCGTTTTGTAGCGCGGCACGATTGGCTTTTACGGCGTCAGGCGCGCAATGCTATCTTTGCTGAAATTCCAGGCAAATGGAGCGATTATCAATTGCTAGCCACCTGGCAGGATTCAGAACAGACAATGCATGTGACCTGCCGGATTGATATTCAGGCTGATGAAAGCCAGTTTGGCGAGATGGCTTTGCTAGCGGCATTATTAAATCAGCAGGTATTTATTGGCCATCTGGCTTTTGATATTGCCAATGGCGAGCTGGAATTGCGCCATACGTTGGCATTGCGCGGTGCTGGTGGTGCGACGCCTGAACAGATCGAGGATGTTGTCGATATCATGCTTGGTGAATGTGAACAGAATTTTCCGGCTATTTATCAGGTGGCGCATGGCACCATGTTGGCGACCGATGCCGCAGCTATCGTCATGATGCCGACAATGGGTGAAGCATGAGCCCGGCCAATAGGCATCATATTGTGCTTATTGGATGTGGTAAAATGGGCAGTGCCATGCTTGAAGGCTGGCTTGCCGATACTGAACTTGATGCGCATTTTTCCATTATCGAACCGTTTCAAGATCAGCTTGCTTGGACAGACATGCACGCCAATGTTGCTTTGTTTGATAGTTGCGCTGCGTCCGACGCGGCATCAATTCCAACGGCGACGATCATTGTGCTGGCGGTAAAGCCACAGATGATGGATGAGGCTATTGGTCATTTTGGTCATATGATTGACAATGACACGGCATTTTTGTCGATTGCGGCTGGCATCACAACAGCGTGGTTGGCGGCGCGCCTTGATCCTGTTTCGGGTGGCACCGCGCCGATCATGCGCGCCATGCCAAATACACCTGCCGCTATCGGCCTTGGCATCACAGCCCTTTACAGTGGTGGTGCCTCGGACATAAAGCGTGATCTAGCTTCCCAATTACTGGCGGCAATCGGACAGGTTGTCCTGATTGATGACGAAAGTCTGATGGATGCTGTTACGGCTGTTTCGGGTTCAGGGCCAGCCTATGTGTTTTTGCTGGCTGAGGTGATGACCAAAGCCGCGATCGAAGCTGGCTTGCCTGATGATTTGGCTACCCAACTTGCTGAAGCCACCGTGGCTGGGGCTGGCGCGCTGATCGCGGCATCGGATGATGATCCTGCTGTTTTGCGGGCAAATGTCACCAGCAAAGGTGGCACCACGGCGGCGGCTCTTGATGTGCTTATGGCTGATGATGGCATGGCACCTTTGATGACGCGCGCTATTGCCGCCGCAAAAGCCCGTTCCATCGCGCTTGGCAGTTGATTGCAAGATTGTTTCGCATTTGCTGGCTGGAAATGCGAACTTTTTTTCTTATATAATTAGTAACAATCGATTGTTGCTGGGTAAAAGACGTTATGCATGATGCCAATCAGGATACCTCCACTATAGCGATCAGCCAACTTGCTGCGCATGCTTTTGACATGCTGGAAGACAGGCCGCTTGCGCAGATCAACCTTGATGATGTCGCTGATGCGGCCGGTATTGATCGTGACTATGCCGCGGTTTGTGCGGGAACGGTGCCATCATTGGTTTTACATCACATGGCGATGCTTGATGACAAGGCGATGCTTGAAACCTTTGATGATCTCAAAGATGCAGGCGATGTGTCGATCCGCGAAAAAATTCTCGAAGCTATCTTGCACCGTTTCGAAGTTTATAATCCGCATAAAAAAATTGTGTCATCTCTGGCCAAACATGCAGTACGTAATCCACAATTTGGGCTGGAATTGCTGTCAAGGCGCGTTGCTATTACCCGCCGCCTGTTAATGATGTGTGGAGATAACCTGCATGGCTGGCAAGGTGAAGCGCGCATCCGCGGTGTTGTTGGCGTCATTGTGGCAAGCGCGCGTGTCTGGCAGAAAGATGATTCGCCCGATTTATCAATGACAATGAAGGAAATCGATCGGCGGCTCGAACAGGCCGAAGACTGGGGACGCTCCCTTGGTGTCTTTGGGCGTGGTGCATCCGCATCTGGTTCTGATAGCAATAATATGACCGATGACAACATCGCGGCAGATAAAGAGACTCATCATGACTGAAGCTAGCTTTGACGATTTTCTCAAATTGGATATCCGTTGTGGAACAATCATAAAGGCCGAACCTTTTCCCGAAGCGCGCAAACCAGCGATCAAACTGCTTATCGATTTTGGCGGCGATCTGGGAACGCGGAAATCATCTGCACAGATAACAAAGAATTATGATTGCGATGCGTTACTTGGCAAACAGGTCATGGCCGTGGTTAATTTCCCACCGCGCCAGATTGGCCCTGTCATGTCCGAGGTGCTAACGCTTGGCGTGCCGGATGATGATGGAGAGGTTATGCTTGTCTGCCCTGATCGACCAGTGCCTGATGGTGGCCGCCTATATTGAGATCAGGCACCCTACATAGGTAGCTTTATGGTCACCCGCAAACCGCCTAATGGCGAATTTAAAAGCGTCAGTTCACCACCATGCCCCAGCACAATGTCGCTGGCAATCGACAGCCCTAATCCAGTGCCGCCAGTTTTGCGGTTACGCGACTCTTCAAGCCGGATAAAGGGGCGCACCGCATCAGCGCGCAATTCTTCAGGAATGCCAGCACCATTATCATCGAAAATAAAGGTGATTTCATCATTGCGTACACGAACCGTGACAACTGTCTTTGTTGAATAACGCACCGCATTTGAAATAATATTCGAAAAGGCACGCTGGATCGCATTGCGGCGGATTGAAAAAGGCGGAATGGCTGGATCGGGCGCTTCAAAGCTGATGTCAAAATTATGCGACTTGGCCGCTTGGCTAACTAGCCGTGATACCATCTTGTCCACTTCAACTTCGACAGTTGGTTCTTCACCTTCACCTGCGGCAAAGGACAGATAGCCATCAATCATATTTTCCATTTCGTCAATATCCTGACGAATGGCCTTATGATCGTCATTATCTTCCATCAATGCCAGTTGCAAACGAACCCTTGTTAGCGGGGTGCGCAAATCATGGCTAACACCAGCAAGCATGGCTGTTCTTTCGTTTAACTGTCGCATGATACGATGGCGCATGGCCTGAAAGGCACGACCAGCCAGCCGTACTTCTTGTGCGCCTTCAAGCCGGTAATCGGGCGCTTGCCGCCCCAGACCTAATTGCCGTGCTGCATTGGCCAGCCGGTGAATGGGGCGCACCTGACCACGCAGAAAGATCAGCGCGACACCAAATAAAATGATCGATGATCCAACCGTCCAGCCAATAAATGTCCAGCTTGTCGAACTGAAAATACGTTTGCGGCTGGCGTAAATACGCAACACCCCGTTATCCAGCTGTATATCAACCGAGATTAGATTGGGATCGCTATCGACATCGACAAACCACGGCAAAGATACACGCTTGTCAAGCTCGGTGCGCAACATTTGCTCGGCAAAGGTTGTTGCTGGTGTTCTATTGGTTTCAGTCAGGTTGGTATCTTCGCTAAAGCTGATGGGAAAGGAAAAATAATTCCAGCCATGATCCATTATTGTCTGAAGTTCTGCATCGGTTGGATTGGTGCCAAGCTCTTCCAGCAAATAGGCAAATTCCGAAGTTAGACTGGACGCCATATGGCGCGTTACTGTATCCCAATGGCGCTCATAGAAAATAAATACGGTGATGACCTGCACGAAAATCATTGGTGCCAGAATGATCGATAACATCCGGCCAAACAGCGTTTTGGGAAGAAACTCGCGCATCTGCATTATCGGGGTGGCCTGTCAGTTCGTAAAAGCCAGCCACGATTACGCATGGTTTGCAAATAGACGGGATGGCGTGGATCAGGCTCCAATTTGCGCCGAAGCCGTGCCACGGCCACATCTATAGAACGGCCTTCCATCCGGCCTTCGACCGCATTGGACAGATCATCGCGTGACAATACGGTATCGGGCGCATTCGCAAAATTTGCTAAAAGTTGCTGTTCGGCGGTGGTTATGTGAATGCGCACATCATCGCGGGTTAGTGTGCTTGTGGTGAGGTCAAAGGCAAAAGGTCCAAAAATGACTAGCGCATCGGGTTCGTGATTGACGCTTGCCTTGCGTTGCAGAATACGTTTGATCCGTAACACAAGTTCGCGCGGCTCAAACGGTTTGGACATATAATCGTCAGCACCTGTTTCCAGCCCTTCGATACGATGTTCTGTTTCTGACATAGCGGTCAGAAATAAAGCAGGCACATTATCCTTTTTGCGTAACTCCTCCAAAAATTCCAATCCGGTTTCACCAGGCATCATAATGTCGATAATCAACAGATCGAACATGATGCCTGATAGAATTTGGCGCGCTTCGCTAGCATTGCCAGCATCCGTTACACGAAAACCGCTTTCTTCCAGAAATCGACGCAAAAGATCACGAAGACGCTCATCATCATCAATAACCAGAATGTGATGTTGACTCATTGTTACATGCCTCTTGTGATCATGATGGTGATCACTTCGGTTTGTCGTCAAAACTATCTATTTGATCGCGCGTAGATTGGTCAACCAACCCTCTTAATACGCGCTGAAATCCCTCAACAGCATCAACCCCTGCTTCACGATAGGCGCGTGCAAATCGTTTGCCCTGCACACTGGTCAACTGATTTTCAAGGGCGATACCCTTTTCGGTCAGATAAAGTAACCTTTGTCGGCGATCCGTGGTGCCAGTTTCTTGCACGACAAACTCATTTTCCATCAAAGCTGATAATACACGAGATAGGCTTTGCTTGGTAATATTTAGAATCACCAGAAGTTCGGATACGGAAATGCCCGGGCTACGACCAATAAAATAGATCGCACGGTGATGGGCACGCCCCATATTTTGGCTTTCCAGAATCGAATCAGGTTCGCCCGTAAAGTCACGATAGGCAAAGAACATCAGTTCTATTCCCCGTCGAAGCTCTTCTTCGCGTAAAAAAAGAGCCTTGCCAATCGGTTTTATGTCAGCCATGTTGACCAATTATAATTGCGATAAAATACCTAGTAAACCTAGGTAACATAAAATGGCCAGTTTGGAACTAAACAACTAACAAAACATCAAGATTTTTAGAGTTGTTGACAGAGGGTAGGAGCTAACTATGGCGTTAATTCCATTTGATGACAGGGATGGATCTATTTGGCTGGATGGTGAAATTGTGCCATGGCGTGATGCCAAAACACATACACTAAGCCACGGTTTACATTATGCTAGTCTCGTTTTTGAGGGTGAGCGTGTATATTCAGGTGTTGTATTTGAAGGTGTTTGGCACACAAAGCGGTTGCGCCAGTCATGCAATATTCTGGATTTTGATATTCCAATCAGTGATGAACAGGTCGAAGTGGCCAAAATGGCGGTTGTTGCGGCCAACAATATTGTTGATGGATATGTGCGGGCGTTTTGTTGGCGCGGTTCGGAAATGATGGCAATCTCGGCACAGCAGACAACAACGCATGTCGCTATCGCCGCTTGGGAATGGCCAAGCTATTTTGACCCCGAGACTAAAATGAAAGGCATCACGCTGGATATTTCCGAGTGGCGTCGTCCGGCACCTGAGTCGGCACCAGTACATGCAAAGGCTGCAGGCCTTTATATGATCTGCACGCTGTCCAAGCATGCTGCCGAGAAAAAAGGGTTTCAGGATTCATTGATGCTTGATTATCGCGGCTATATCGCCGAGGCGACAGGTGCGAATGTGTTTTTCATCGATGATGAAGGGACAATCCATACGCCCATTCCCGATTGCTTCTTAAATGGTATTACCCGCCAGACCGTTATCAAAATGGCCAAATCAATGCAGATCAAAGTTGTCGAGCGTCATATGAGTCCCGATGATCTGGCCAGTATGAAGGAATGTTTTCTGACAGGCACGGCGGCCGAGGTAACGCCGGTGTCACAGATCGGTGATTATCATTTCACCCCATCCGATATCAGCCGCCAGCTTGTTGACGGCTATGAAAATCTGGTGCGTGGGCGGATTACCTTGAAATAGACGTTACTTAGCCACCTGTAACGGGTGGGAAAAAGGCAATCTCGTCGCCTGCGGTAATCTTTGTTTCAACGCTACCATAGCTGCGGTTAACGGCAACCCGCACTGTTTCCATATCGCCAAGCGCCTTTGCATGGCCGTCTGATTGCTTTTTCAAGTAGCTGACAATATCGGCGACGGTCTGGATATCGTCGTTAATCATGACCTCTTCGCGCGCGCATCCGGTATGCTCGCGAAGCCATGCAAAATATAAAATAGTGACCATCGGCACCTCGGTTAGATTTATCTATATCTACATCTACATATCTTGTTAGTGGGTCAGGTGCTTTACTTATTCGGGACATGCTGCAATCCAGCGACAATATATCCCATCCCAGTTTGCAAGGTAAGTAATGCGGCCACCCACAACAGCACTAAACCGATATCATGCGCATAGCTAAGTTCAGGGAAGGCAGGTGCCCCGATTAAAGTGCCAAGGGCTAGAATCTGCACAGTCGTTTTCCATTTGGCCAATCGGGTAACAGGCACGGTGTGATTGATCTTGGCAAGATATTCACGCAATCCAGAAATTATGAATTCGCGGCTCAGTATCATCAAAGCTGGTGCCAAAAATAGCCACCCACTTGTTTCAACACTGGCAAGTGCCAGCAGAACAGCCCCAATCAGCATCTTGTCGGCGATAGGGTCAAGCATTTCGCCAAATCCTGACTCAATTTTCATTTGTCGTGCCAGCATACCGTCGAGATAATCTGTAATGCTGGCAATCGTGAAAAGAATAAAGGCCACGAGATACCCATAGGACGTGTCGTCGATCCATATCATAATGGCGATAATCGGTGTCACGGCAATCCGTAACGTTGTCATCCAGTTGGGAATGCTGTCAATTGACATCATGTCTTTGCCTCTAGCTTGCCGATCTGTGCGTGCACACAACCATTGTCGCTATGTTTAGTCTAATAAATTAATTTTGACCACTATAGAACCAGTCAAATATCTGCTGTGCAAATGTTTTTGAAATGCCTTCGACCGCTTCCAGATCCTTCAGCCCTGCGGCTGAGACCGCACGCGCTGATCCAAAATGCGCCAGCAATGCTTTTTTGCGTTTCGGGCCGATACCGGGTACTGCATCCAGCGGGCTGGTAAGTTCGGTTTTCAGGCGCTTGTTCCGGTGCGTGCCAATGGCATAACGATGCGCTTCGTCGCGAAGCCGTTGCAGAAAATGCATGGCGGACGCGTTTGGCGGCAAGGTAAAGCTTTGGCGGCCATTCATATGAAACTGTTCGCGGCCAGCATTGCGGTCAGGCCCTTTTGAAATGGCGACAATATCAATATCGGTGATGCCCAGCTCATTCATCACCTCGGTCACCGCCGATAGCTGGCCTTTACCGCCATCGATCAACAGCAAATCTGGCCAGTTATCCGTCAGGCGATCGGGATCTTCTTTCAGCGCCCGTTCAAAGCGGCGATAGATGACCTGGCGCATCATTTCAAAATCATCGCCCAGCGTGGTGCCGAATTTGCCATCATCTTTGATATTAAAGCGGCGATAGGCAGATTTCATAAAGCCTTCGACGCCTGCGACCACCATGCCACCAACCGCATGCTTGCCCTGTATGTGCGAATTATCATAGATTTCGACCCGCTCGGGCATAGCATCAAGCCCCAGCGCCTCAGCCAGCTCGCCTAATAGGCGGCGTTGTGACGCAGAATTTGCCAGATGCCGTGCCAGCGCTTCTTCGGCATTTTTGATCGCCATTGTCATGATCTTTTGCCGTGCCCCACGTTGTGGGCTGCTCAGCTTGACTGACCTACCAGCCTGACTGGACAAGGCATCAGCGATCAAATCGGCATCCTCGGGCATTTCGCACAGCAATATTTCGGCAGGCGCTTCCTTATCATCATAAAACTGCCCCATAAAGGCTGTCAGCGTTTCGGCAGGCGGCGTTGTTTCTGGATGCGTCAGAAAATAAGACCGGTTGCCATAGTTCGACCCACCGCGAATAAAGAAAATCTGGATACATGATCGCGCGCCGCTTTGGGCAATGGCGATAATATCGGCATCTTTCAGATTCGGGATATTGATGTCCTGACTGGCCTGAATGCCGGTCAGGGCGCGGATGCGATTGCGCCAGATCGCGGCTGTTTCAAATTCCAGCTTGTCTGCCGCGTCATGCATACGCCGTGCATAATCGCGCTGAATTTGCGCCGAATCACCGGACAGGAAACGGCGCGCCTGATCCATCTGCTTGGCATAATCGGCCTTATTGACATAACCGACACAGGGCGCCGTACAGCGTTTGATCTGATATTGCAGACAGGGGCGCGTGCGCGTGGCAAAAACCGAGTCTGAACAGGTGCGTAACATAAAGGCGCGTGCCAGATCGGCAACAGTACGGTTCACCGACCCTGCCGAGGCAAAGGGGCCGAAATAGTCGCCTTTACGGTTTTTACGGCCACGATGTTTGGCCAGCTGGCCAAAATCATGATCGGCAGTCAGCAATATCTGCGGCAGGCTTTTATCGTCGCGCAACAGAATATTATAACGCGGCTTCATCTTCTTGATCAGATTTGACTCAAGCAATAAGGCTTCGATTTCTGATTTGGTGACGATCACCTCAAGTTTTTCAGTTTCACTAACCATCCGCATGATGCGGTTGGAAAGCCGGTTAGGTTGCGTATAGCTCCCAACCCGCCGAACAAGATCGCGTGCCTTGCCCACATACAGCACCTCGCCAAGCCCGTTGGTCATGCGGTACACGCCAGGCTGATGCGGCAGAACCTTCAACTCTTCTTTCAGATAGCTGATGCCGCGCCATATATCAGGCGGCAAATTAGCTGTCTTGGCGTCATTTTCAAGGCTGTCTATCGGCTTGCTCATGAAATTAATCTAAGCCTTTCAACGACATTGGCATAGCCCCGAATCGCTGATGTTTAAGTCTAAATTTTGGGTGAAATTCTATCCCCCAACCCTGTGGATAAAACTGAGGACAAACAGGCTTTTTGTGCGCGATCCCCCTTATTTCCTGCGAAAATGAGCATTTTGCCTAAATTTTAGGCAATTTTAAATAATTATATAAAATCAATTAGTTAATATATAGCAATAGGGAAAATGAAATAAAATTCATATTTATTTTTCGATATTTCGGTTGAATCGCGGCAATTTTGTCATCTTGTGCAAAACAGTGCCTGATTCGGTCACTGATTCCTCTGTTTTCAGTCTTAAATCATAAAATTACGAAACCAAAAAAATATCTATAAAACAAAGCAAAAGACGATTCTGATAATGTCATGATACCAGCATTGAGAGTAAATGATGCTACTGTGACCTTATCGGCCACGTCCATATTTTTTGCCGCGTTTTTTGGCAGGCGCGCCGGGGGTGCCGGCGGGGAATCCATAACCATCGGCGATTGAGCTAGGCACCCCGGGGGCGGTCAGCCCCAGCTCGGCTGCTTCCATCCGGCGTATTTCGTCACGCAGGCGGGCAGCTTCTTCAAATTCCAGATTGCCAGCAGCCTGTTTCATGCTGGTTTCAAGATCGGCGATAACAGTTTTAAAGTTATTGCCAACCAACGCCCCTTCTTTGCCGCCGGCTTTTGGCGTCAGATGATCCGCGCGCTCATATACCGAATCCAGCACATCGGTAATATCCTTTTTGATTGATTCTGGCGTGATGCCATTGGCTTCGTTCCACGCTTCCTGCTTGGCACGGCGGCGGTTGGTTTCATCCAGCGCATATTGCATTGAATCGGTGATCCTGTCGCCATACAGGATGACCCGCCCTTCGACATTACGGGCGGCGCGGCCAATGGTTTGCACCAATGATGTTTTAGAGCGCAAAAACCCTTCCTTATCGGCATCCAGAATCCCGACCAACGCGCATTCGGGAATATCCAGCCCCTCGCGTAATAGATTGATCCCGATCAGAATATCAAACACGCCCAGCCGTAAATCGCGCATAATCTCGATCCGTTCCAGCGTATCAATATCCGAATGCAGATAGCGTACTTTCAGTCCGGCTTCGAACATATATTCGCTCAATGCTTCGGCCATTTTTTTGGTCAGCGTGGTAATCAATACGCGCTGGCCTTTGGCGGCGGCATCGCGGCATTCGGCGATAATATCATCAACCTGATTACCCGTTGGCCGGACAATACATTCCGGATCGATCAATCCGGTAGGGCGTACAATCTGTTCGGAAAAGACCCCGCCGGTGCGTTCCATTTCATATTTTCCGGGCGTTGCAGATACATAGATTGTTTGTGGCCGGAATCCTTCCCATTCTTCAAATTTCAAAGGCCGATTATCCATACAGGATGGCAGTCGGAACCCATGTTCGGCCAGCGTCGATTTACGTGCAAAGTCACCTTTATACATCGCGCCCAATTGTGGCACGGTGACATGGCTTTCATCGACAATCAGCAAGGCATTTTCGGGCAGATATTCAAACAATGTTGGCGGCGGCTCGCCTGGGCCGCGTCCTGACAGATAACGTGAATAATTTTCAATCCCCGCACAGACGCCGGTGGCTTCGATCATCTCGACATCAAATTGTGTGCGCTGTTCGATGCGTTGCGCTTCCAGCAATTTGTTGGCTTCGGTCAGCTCGGCCAGCCGCTGTTTCAACTCGATCTTGATCGATTTACACGCTTGCTGCAAGGTGGGGCGCGGCGTCACATAATGCGAATTGGCAAATACCGTGATCGTCGGCAGGCTGGTGAATTTTTCGCCGGTCAGCGGGTCAAATTCATGGATTGATTCAACCTCGTCACCAAACAGCGAAATGCGCCATGCGCGATCTTCAAAATGCGCTGGGAACAATTCCACCGAATCCCCGCGCACGCGAAAACTACCGCGCACGAAATTCGTATCATTGCGTTTATATTGCAATTCGGTAAATTTGCGCAGCATATCCTGACGCGGGAAATCCTCGCCACTGGTGATTTTCTGCGTCATCGTCGAATAGGTTTCGACCGATCCGATACCATAGATACATGACACTGACGCGACGATAATCACATCATCACGTTCCAGCAAAGACCGCGTTGCCGAATGCCGCATCCGGTCAATCTGCTCATTGATCGATGATTCCTTTTCGATATAGGTATCGCTACGCGGCACATAGGCTTCGGGCTGGTAATAATCGTAATAGGACACGAAATATTCGACCGCATTCTGCGGGAATAAAGACCGCATCTCGCCATATAGCTGGGCGGCCAGCGTTTTATTCGGCGCAAGGATCAAGGTTGGGCGTTTCATCTCGCGGATCACATGCGCGGCGGTAAAGGTCTTGCCTGATCCGGTGACGCCCAGCAACACCTGATCGCGCTCGCCTTTTTTCACCCCGTCGATCAATTCGGCAATCGCCGTGGGCTGATCGCCTGCCGGCGAAAAATCCGATTGCAGATCGAAATTGGCAGGCCCGCGTGGCCGCGTGATCGCAATATTATCGGTGGTGGTTTTCACAACCTTATCGGTGGCCGCACCATTGGCGGCGTCAGTGGCGGCGGCTTCGCTATTGTGGGTAATCTTGTTCATCTTCTTCAAGATAGGCGCAGTCACGCGCAAGCGAAAGGGGG
>JABJBD010000186.1 GCA_018668795.1 Candidatus Puniceispirillum sp.
TCTTCATCATGTTCAACAACCAATACTGTGTTGCCAAGATCACGTAGGCGAATCAAGGTTGACAGCAAGCGGTCATTATCGCGCTGATGCAAGCCAATCGAAGGCTCATCAAGAACATAGAGGACGCCCGTCAGGCCAGATCCAATTTGCGACGCCAGTCTGATACGTTGCGACTCACCACCCGACAAAGTGCCTGAATTACGCGCCATTGAAAGATAGTTCAAGCCGACATTCACAAGGAAGCCAAGTCGTTCATTAATCTCTTTGAGAATACGAGCTGCAATTTCGGATTGCTGGCCTTCAAGTCGTGTGCCTAGGCCAGAGAACCAGTCGCGCGCTTCGCCAATCGACAAACGTGCGACATCTGAAATGTCATGCATATCTATCTTCACTGCTAGAGATTCAGCTTTCAAACGTTTACCAGCACAAGCATCACAATCGTGATTCGCCCTGAACTTTTCCAGCTCATCGCGCACCCATGACGAATCAGTTTCACGATACCGCCGCGCCAAATTCGGCATTATTCCCTCAAATGGCTTGGTCGTGCGATAGGATCGCATGCCATCGTCAAACTCCATAGTCACAGGCATTTTACCTGACCCATGAAGGATGATTGATTTGGTGTCTTCATCCAGATCAAAAAAAGGTACATCAAGAGAAAAATTAAATTGCTTGGCAAGTGATTCAAGCGTTTGCATATAATATCGAGCAGTACTTGATGCCCAAGGTGCCAGAGCCCCCCCACGGAGGGTAGTTTGTTGGTCTGGCACTACAAGCTGTTCGTCAAAATGGCTACTGACACCAAGACCATCACAAGCAGGACACGCGCCAAAAGGGTTATTAAACGAAAACAGTCGCGGTTCAATTTCATCAATACTAAAACCTGACTCAGGACATGCAAAGCGAGCTGAAAAGACTGTCCGACCTGAATGCCGACCAGCCACATCCTCATCTTTGTTGCCAGAAGCGTCATCAAGGCTTTCTGCGGTATCGGCATAAGCCAACCCATCAGCTAGTGCCAACGCCGTTTCCAGTGAATCAGCAAGCCGCGTAGCTAGCTCATCCAAATCACCCTTAATAATCACACGGTCAACAACAACTTCAATGTCATGTTTGCGTTTTTTATCAAGTTCGGGCGTGTCATCAATGTCATATAGCGCGCCATCAATGCGAACGCGACTAAATCCCTTGCGGTTCAATTCACCAAGTTCTTTTCTATATTCCCCTTTGCGCCCGCGCACGATAGGCGCCAACAGATATAATCTGGTGCCTTGCTCCATCGCCAGTAAGATATCAACCATCTGGCTGACAGTCTGGCTGCGGATAGGCAAACCAGTTGCAGGTGAATAGGGGATACCAATACGCGCCCACAGCAAGCGCATGTAATCATAAATTTCAGTGACAGTGCCAACGGTCGAACGAGGATTCCGCGACGTTGTTTTCTGTTCGATTGAAATGGCAGGAGACAAACCTTCAATCAAATCAACATCAGGCTTTTGCATCATTTCAAGGAACTGTCGCGCATAGGCAGATAACGATTCGACATAACGTCGCTGTCCCTCGGCATAGATTGTGTCAAAGGCTAGCGATGATTTGCCTGAACCAGATAACCCCGTCAGCACAACCAGTTTGTCACGAGGTAAATCAATATCGACGTTTGACAGATTATGTTCCCGCGCGCCGCGCACAGAAATCATGCGTGGTTCATAGGTTTTATCTGTAGAAGAAATGTCTTTGACACGCTGCGATAGCGAAGTGTTTTTTGAATCATTTGGCATGGCGCGACTATAGCCATTTCCGACTAGATTTTGCTAGTGCTTTTGGTATGAAAAACACTTTTATGTAAAAATAAATAAAGCCGATTTGTCTTGTCATCAGGGGGTGGGGATGCGTAATCTGCGAACTGCAAAACAAATACAGGAGAAGATCGAACATGGCTGGCAGTGTAAACAAAGTGACTCTGGTTGGTAATTTGGGACGTGACCCCGAAGTGCGCTCAACACAAGACGGTGCCAAGATTGTTCAATTGTCACTGGCAACGTCTGAACGCTGGAAAGATCGCAACACTGGCGAACAGCGCGAACGTACAGAATGGCATCGAGTCGTGATCTTCAATGAAAATCTTGGCCGCATTGCCGAGCAATATCTGCGCAAAGGCTCTACATGCTATGTTGAGGGGCAATTACAAACACGCAAATGGACAGACAATCAGGGTGTTGAAAAATACACTACTGAAGTTGTTTTACAACGTTACCGTGGCGAATTAACATTGCTTGGTGGACGTGGTGACAGCGGTGGCGGCGGTAGCTATGGCGGTGGCGATACAGGCGGCAACCAAAGTTCAGAAAATGATAGCGGATTTGGTGGCGCATCAAGCGGATCATCAAGCCCACCACCAATGCGTGAAAGCAATGACTTGGATGACGATATTCCATTTTAAATCATATACTTAATGGTTTATTATAAAGCGATACATTCATATTTATATGGGTATCGCTTTTTTTGTTTTGTGTAACAATATATGGTGTTTCAGATTTGTTTCATGCTATATATATAGATATATAAGCACGCTGTTCGTGCGCTATTAGCGAGACAAATGTGAACGAAACCACCAGCCCTAAAAGTCCAATCATTTCCATCTCTGATGAAATGCGGAAATCCTATCTTGACTATGCGATGAGTGTCATTGTTTCTCGCGCTCTGCCTGATGTTCGCGACGGTTTGAAACCTGTCCATCGACGTATTTTATACGCAATGATGGAAGGTAATTATGACTGGACAAAACCACCACGCAAATCAGCCCGTATTGTTGGTGATGTTATGGGTAACTATCATCCACATGGTGATAGTTCGATCTATGAAGCTATGGTGCGGATGGCGCAGGACTTTTCGATGCGTCTGCCCCTTGTAGATGGTCAAGGAAACTTTGGTTCAGTCGATGGTGATCCAGCAGCGGCAATGCGCTACACAGAGTCGCGACTTGCGCGTTCAGCCGAAAGCCTATTACGTGATATTGATAAGAATACAGTTGAATTCGTTCAAAACTATGATGAAACCCAGCTAGAACCTTCAGTTCTGCCAGCTGAATACCCTAACTTGCTGGTAAATGGGGCAAACGGCATTGCCGTTGGTATGGCGACTAATATTCCTCCGCATAATCCTGGTGAAGTCATTACCGCCTGTGAGGCTTATGTAAATAATCCTGACATAACCACTGAGGAACTGACTGAAATTGTGCCAGGCCCTGATTTCCCGACTGGTGCGCTTATTATGGGGCGACATGGTATCCGCGAGGCCTATAAAACAGGCCGAGGATCTATCATTATGCGTGCGCGTGCTGAGGTGCAAACCAACGCCAAAGACCGCGAATCAATCATTATTCATGAAATTCCCTATCAGGTTAACAAAGCCCAGTTGTTAGAGCGTATTGGCGAAATGGTACGCGACAAGGTTCTGGAAGGCATTTCTGACATTCGTGATGAGTCTGATCGTACTGGCATGCGTATTGTTATCGAAGTTAAACGCGATGCCGCTGGTGATGTGGTTTTGAATCAGCTATATCGGCATACTCGCCTGCAAACCAGCTTCCCCGTCAATATGTTGGCAATGAATGCTGGCCGTCCTATCCAGATGGGACTCAAGGACGTAATCGAAGCTTTTTGTGAATTCCGTAAAGATGTAGTCATCAGACGATCAACCTTTTTGCTTAACAAAGCACGTGATCGGGCACATTTATTGGCTGGCCTGATGATTGCACTTGCTTCGATCGATGAAATTATTGAACTGATCAAAAAAGCCCCAGATACCGAAACAGCGCGTAATGCGCTTTGTGCCAAAGCATGGCCAGCTCATGAAGTAGGTGCCTTTATCACGCTTATTGATGATCCAGGTCATGCGGTCGTTGACGATCATTATAGCCTGTCCGAAGTTCAGGCTCGTGCTATACTTGAATTACGCCTTCAACGCCTGACAGGAATGGAACGTGATAAACTGGCGGCAGAAACGCAAGAGTTAGCAGACAAGATTGCCGATTATCTTGATATTCTCGGTTCAGACACGCGCGTTAGTCGTGTTGTTCTTGATGAGCTTGCCGCGACTCGTGAACGTCTTTCCGACACACGGCGCACTGAAATCACCGATCAGTTGGCCGATCAGGATGATGAAGATCTAATCCAGCAAGAAGATATGGTGGTGACTGTTTCACATCGTGGCTATATCAAGCGCGTACCCTTGTCAATTTATCGCGCCCAGCGCCGTGGCGGTAAAGGCCGCGCTGGCATGAAAACGCGTGATGAAGATTTTGTAACGCGCCTATTTGTGGCCAATACGCATACGCCTATTCTGTTCTTTACTTCAAAAGGCATGGTTTACCAGCTCAAATGCTATAAATTACCTGAATCGGCTCCCCAATCGCTTGGTAAGGCCATGGTGAACCTGTTGCCTATTGAACCGGAAGAGACGATTAACACGGTCATGCCTATGCCTGATGATGAAAGCTCGTGGGGTGAACTGAACGTCATGTTCGCAACTGCATCAGGTAATGTACGTCGCAATAACCTCAGCGATTTCACCAATATCAAACGTAACGGCAAGATTGCTATGAAAATGCAGGATGGCGACGAGTTGGTTGGTGTTATTCCTTGCAGTGACAATGATGACGTACTGATGGCTACCCGTAATGGCAAGGCTATCCGTTTTGCAGCCAACGCGGTACGTGTGTTCCGTGGACGCGACTCGACCGGTGTTCGCGGCATCAGATTACTTGGTGAAGATCGTGTCGTGTCGATGTCCATTATTGCTGATCCTGAAAATGAATTCATTCTTTCAGTCACTGAGAATGGCTATGGTAAACGCACACCGATTAAGGATTATCGTCAATCTGGCCGTGGTGGCCAAGGCGTTGCCAATATAGAAATCTCGCCACGTAATGGTCAGGTTATGGCATCCTTTACCGTCGTCGAAGAAGATCAATTAATGCTTGTCACTAATCAAGGGCAGATTATACGTATTCGTGTCCATGGCGGTGAGGGGGACTCAATTCGCATTGCCAGTCGTAAGACACTTGGCGTCCGGTTGTTTGACGTCGCCGATGACAATGACGAAAAGGTTGTTTCTGCTGGCCTTATTCATGAAACTGACGATGAGGACGATGATCAAGCCGATCATGATAGTGATGTGAGTGTTGTCAGGGATGAAGATGTCACACAAACTGTTTCTGAAGACGAAACCGAGGTCAAGGTTGTCACCGCCGATGATACAGGCGCGACAGACGAAGAGGCATAAATGGGTCAGCATATTGTAATGTATCCGGGCACTTTTGATCCTCTTACTTTTGGCCATATTGATATTATTCAACGTGCCACCCGCCTTGGCGATCATCTCATCGTCGCGGTTGCTGAGAATGCGGGAAAGAACCCAGTTTTATCTGGTGATGAACGATGTGAGCTCGTATCGAGACATTTAGAACTTCTTATAAAAGCTGACAAATTGCCTGATACCATTTCGGTAAAGCGGTTTTCTACATTATTGACTGATTTTGCGGCTAGCGAAGGTGTAACTGCTGTCATTCGTGGTTTGCGCGCGGTATCCGATTTTGAATATGAGTTTCAGATGGCTAGCATCAATAAAAGGCTACATGGTGAACTTGAGACAATTTTTCTGATGGCCGCCGAACAGCAACATTTTGTTGCTTCGCGTTTCGTAAAAGAAGTAGCTCGGTATGGTGGTGATATTTCCAGCTTTGTGCCTAATGATATTGCGCTTGCGCTGAAAGCAAAGTTGAATAGCCAACAGTGATTCATATGACGATATTTGTTGATTCATACACATTAACAAGTGCCTAAACCTAGTGTCGAAGGCAACTTGTTATTTATGAATATCAGCTTTGTCATTTAAGGCATATCACTAGGCTGTCATAATCGTACGAAAACCCAGTAATCACAGCATTTTTGCCTTTACAGTAATTGGGGCATTCTTTATACGATTGAACACCAACATTTGATCATTAACGTGTTTTTTTGGTTTGTTAAACCAAGTGCACTTTTGTTTCAAATATTACCCGGTTTATCGGGCGCGTAGCTCAGTTGGTAGAGCAAGTGACTTTTAATCACTGGGTCACAGGTTCGAATCCTGTCGCGCTCACCATCCATTTCAATAAGAATGTGGATTAAACGACCCCCGACCTTGATATCAAGGCCGGGGGTTTTTTGTGCGGATAGCTCCAGGGAGAAAAAGCTATACCGTCACACAAACACCATTCTTGTCGAGGGCTATAACCGACCCAGATGAGTCATGAAAACAGGCAAAAAACTCATCAGGGCGCATCAATTCAGTGATTGAGGTTAATTGATTTGGAAGAGCTTCATAATAAACCAGCACCGAACGAGTCTTAGATTGAACGTTTAGTGCTTTAAAAAATGTAACTTTCAACTTTTGCATAATTCTGCCTTCTTTAGGGTGCTTGTTCCGTCCTATTTCTTCTTTATTAGCATTGTATTTATTAAATAAACGTTTATGTCGTTTCACATTTATGTGAACCAAACTGATATTTTGCTGAAAAAGGAAAAGCTATTATAACGATGTAAAAGTTATGTATTCTGTTGGCTTCAAGATGTTTCAATTTCAATCTGTGTTCAACGTGCAAGGGAAAAAAAGAGTTTTATGTCCAAGAAACCATCTAATCCCAATGTAAATACTAAACCAAAGTCATCTGGAGCCTTGCGTGAATCAGAAACATCAACGCGGGAAAGTCATAAAAATGGATATGGTGGCAAAATGATAGAAGAAGATGGTACCGTCAAAATCAATCGGTTTACCCCTTTGGTTTTTACCGGCACTGCACGCCAGCTTTTTGGCATCCAGTTTGTCAATATATTGCTATCGCTCATAACATTGGGGATTTGGATACCGTGGGCACGCGTGCGCAATCGCCGTTTTTTCTATGGTAATACAAGGGCACTTGATGAAGGCATTGATTATCTAGCCACTGGTTTTGCTTTGTTTAAGGGATGGGTTTTGGTGCTCGCGGCAATCACGATTTTCTATGTTACACCTTTATTTGCTGACGGTGTTCCTTACGTGCAAGAGGGGCTTAGTGCACTTTTTGTACTCGTCTATCCTTGGGCGCTTACCAAATCCATATATTTCAATGCGCGAAACCTGGCATGGCGTGATGTACGTTTTGACTGGAAAGGGGGGTATTTTGGTGCTGCATGGTATTTCTTTCTGTTTCCCGTGATTGCGGTGTTGTCGTTTGGTCTGCTACTCCCAGTGATGTCATGCAAGGCACGACAATATATCGTCAATAACTATCGCTTTGGCAAAACCAGTTTTGAAGCAGATCTTGATATAGGTTCATTCTATAAAGTAGCTGTTCAGGCATTGCTCGCCTTTATATTCATGCTGATTCTGGTTGGTGTATTTTCGTTTTGTATTCTTGTAATGATTTTTGGCTATCAAACAGGTGATACACTTTTTGACAATCTGATGCTTTTCACCGCTTATGACTTGGGTAATATGTCTAGCTATCTACTTTATTTAATCCCCTTGCTGTTTTTGGCTACATTTTACGCCACAGGCGCATTTTACCATGCTTTAACGCGCAATATTATGATCAATAAATTGAAACTGCATGGCGGAATTAAATTCCGTTCGGAATTATCCGGCACCAAACTGGCATGGATCATAATTTCAAACAACCTAGTCACCTTATTATCACTTGGCCTTCTATGGCCATGGGCGCAAGTGCGCCGCTATCGTTATATGGTAGAGTCAACACAGTTACGACCGTCACAGAGCATTGATAATTTCATTGATACACAATCGCGGGCAGGGCATTCGATTGGTGATGCGGCTAGTGATGCAGGCGGCATCGAGTTACAATTCTAGATATGCAAATTTCGGTAACAATCAATTTCAAAAATTCGACCAAACGCTCTAAAGGCAGTTTGTTAATCAAAGAATCAGAAGATAAGCAAAAAAAGTTGTATCTTGAGGTTCCGGATGACGGCATGAAACCTTATCCGATCAAAATTGTTCATGCCAGTGCCCCTCTGGCAGGCACCAATCCACGCCTGACAATTGAAGATGGCAATATACTTCATTTGCTAACAGATACTATACCTGACGCGTTAATTGACCATTTGCCAGCCTCTATGTCTCGCTGGCAAGCCCTTCACCGTTTTGAGCAGGTCGGTCTTAAGGGCATGTTTGTTGTTATGTTATTGATAGTCGGTATTTTATATGGATTTCGCCTGTCCATAGAGCCAATAGCTGATTTTGCTACCAAATTCATTCCACCAGAATATGAACAGGCCATTGGCAAAGCGACATTATCACAACTTGATTTATTTTTATTTAAAACCAGTACATTAGAATCTGATTCGAAACAAAGAATTGAAGAAATCTTTATTAATTTAAAAGCACTAGATCCAGATAAAACTGTTTCGACACAGCTTGTTTTTCGTTCATCGCCCGCAATTGGCCCAAACGCCTTTGCTCTTCCTGGGAACATCATCGTTTTGTTGGATGAAATGGTTGAATTTGCTGATGATGAAGACCTTATAGCGGCAATCATGGCGCATGAGTTAGCGCATGTCACTAAACGTCACGCAATGCGTTACATAACCCGAAGCTCTTTGCTTGCCGTTGCTGCCGCCATAATATTTGGGGCTGATGATAGTTTGATCGAAGAATTTGCCTCCATGGGTAGTGGGCTGGCTCTTGCCAAATATTCACGCAAGTTCGAACTTGAAGCCGACCAGCAAGGCGCCGAATATATGCAACGACTTGGATTGGATGCTTATAAAATATCTAAATTGTTTGATATGATTGAGGCTGAGTGTGAAGGCGCATGTGATGGCGGCGGTTTTTTTACATCGCATCCTAGCTTTGCCGAGAGGCGATCAAACCTGTCAAATCTTGAATGATACGTGGCATAAGTTAATATCAGCGGAGCAGGCAATCTTATTTGAAGCTGTTATGAAGCTGTAGTTAAAACAAATTTTGTCGCATAATTAATATTATGCGTAATTACAGTAAGGGAGATAGCCAGTGTTATGGTCAGGCAATAACGTTAATCAAGGTTGAAGCTAAGGCCATCAACACCAGGTTCAACATTTGGCGGACATAAACTAGCCAAGGTGGCATAATCAGCCTCAAGTCCAAGATGAGTAAGCACAGCATGTTTAGGTTTCATGGCTTCAATCCAGCTAAATGTCTGCTCATAGTGACTATGCGAAGAATGAGGTTCAGGACGCAACGCTTCAACAATCCATAAATCCAGATCTCTTAATTTAGAAAAACTTTCATCTGGCATATCGATAACATCAGTCGAATATCCAAATTTGTTGTTAAACACAAAACCAAGCGAGGATATATTGCCATGTTCTTGATGAAGCACTTCAACTTTTATTGACCCAAAACTCAAAGTTTGTCCGGCAACAATCTCGTTTATATCCATCGGCGGCACAAAATAAGATGGAGATTTGGGGTTTTTGACGAACAGATAAGGAAAACGATTAGTAATGTCGTTGCCGCTATTCGCGGTCGCATAAAGTGGAATGATGTTACGATCCGGCCAGTAAAAAGCTCGTAAATCGTCAAGTCCCGCAACATGGTCTGAATGGGTGTGCGTAATAAGCACGGCATCGATCTTTTTTATATTATGTGGAAGTAGCTGGTTACGAATATCGGGGCCCGCATCAACAAGAATTGTGGTCTCTTTGTCTTGAATAAGGATTGCGCATCGTTTACGACGATTCCGTGGGTCATTTGGGTCACACGCCCCCCACCCAGCATTACCAAGCGCAGGCACCCCTACAGACGTTCCACAGCCAAGCATTGTTACTTTCATACTCACGTCATCCTATCAAAAAGCCGGAGCGTATTATTATATGTCTGCGCTGCCATTTCATTTATCGTCTGCCCGCGCACGTCGGCTAATTTAGCCAACGTGTATGCAGTGTAAGCCGGTTCATTTGTCTTACCACGATGCGGCATTGGTGCCAGAAATGGCGCATCAGTCTCAACCAGCAATCGATCAATTGGTACATCAGCTGATATGGCACGCAATTCGTCTGATTTATTAAACGTTAGAATGCCTGAAAAACTAATATAAAAGCCAACATCAATCGCACGCCGTGCTAATTCTGCACCCGAACTGAAACAATGAAGGACACCGCGGAATGCGCCCTTTTTCATTTCATCTTCGATTATGTCAGCCATATCATTGTCGGCATCACGCGCATGTACAATAATTGGCAAATCTAGCTGCCGCGCCACCTGAATTTGTGTCCTGAAACTTTGTGCCTGTAAAGCACGTGGTGCGTGATCGTAAAAATAATCTAATCCAGCTTCACCAATTGCTACACATTTTGGATGATGCGCCAATTTTAAAAAAGCATCAAGATTACACGCGTCAGCCTCACTTGCAGCTTCGTGCGGATGAACGCCAACACTAAACCAAACATTGTCATAACTTTCAGCAATCCGACGGGGCGCATCAGCTGTACTAAGTTTGACACCAATGCTGATAATGCGCTCAACGCCAGCATCCCCTGCCCGCGCAATGACCTGCGACAACTCATCAGCAAATTGTGGGTAATCGAGATGTGCATGACTATCAATAATGGCTAAATTTGCAGACATTAGGCTGGCTCTTCGTCAATATAACGTGGAAACACAGGTTCTGGCTTCTCAATGAGATGACCATTGGCAAGGCGTCCCTGACCAGCAATTATGTCAAAACCGCGCGCATGTTCATCAACACCAAGTTGATCAAGAATTTTCGCTGCTGACTGTGGCATGAAAGGTTGTGTCAGAATAGCAACCTGACGAATGATTTCGGCCAGAACCGCTAAAACTTCTTTCATTCGCTCTGGATCTGTTTTTTTCAATCCCCAAGGCGCCTGATTATCGACATAACGATTTGCCGCAGCGATTACATCCCATATACAGCGAAGTGCTTCATGAAAACTTTGCTGGTCAATATGAATACGAACCTGATCCAGCAATGCATCACTGGCAGCCAGTATGTTTGTGTCTTCAGATGTTGGCGATGCAGGCAAAGACGGCATTACACCTTCACAATTTTTAAAAATCATTGAAATGACCCGTTGGCTAAGATTACCAAGGTCATTTGCCAGATCACTATTCATCCTTTGTATCATCGCCTGCACGGAAAAATCACCGTCTTTGCCAAACGGTACTTCGCGCATCAGAAAATAGCGTGTTTGATCGAGGCCATATGTGTCTGCCAGAGCCACTGGATCAATCACATTGCCAAGTGATTTTGAGATTTTCTGACCTTCATTTGTCCACCAGCCATGCGCAAAGACGCGCTTTGGCAAAGGCAGATCAGCCGCCATCAGGAATGCTGGCCAATAGACGGCATGAAACCGTAAAATGTCCTTGCCAACCATATGCAAATCAGCAGGCCACAGCTTTGCATATGTTTCGGGGTTACCAAACGCACCATCCGTCGGCCATCCGGTCGCCGTAATATAATTGGTCAACGCGTCAAGCCATACATACATGACATGTGCATCATCATCCGGCACAGGCACGCCCCATTTAAAGCTGGCGCGGCTTACCGAGAGATCGCGCAAACCGCCTTTGACAAAGCTTTTAACTTCATTAAAGCGGCTTTTGGGCGCTACAAAATCGGGATTGGCATCATAAAATGCCAAAAGCTTGTCCTGAAACTTTGATAGATCAAAGAAATAAGATGGTTCCTCAACCCATTCAACTGGCGCACCTGTTGGCGCTTTGCCATCTACGATTTCATCCTTTGTATAAAAGGCTTCGTCGCGCACAGCGTACCAGCCAGAATAACTATCAAGCCTTATAAAGCCTTTATCTAGCAAAATATGCCATAATTGCTGGCACGCCAATTTATGTCGGTCTTCAGTTGTGCGGATAAAGTCATCATTCGAAAAATTTAACTGTGTTGTTAGATCACGGAAATTCTGACTAACTGTATTGGTAAACTCTTGTGGCGATATTTCCGCTACTTGCGCTGCCTTTTCAACCTTTTGACCATGTTCATCAGTACCAGTCAGAAACTTTACATTAAATCCATCAAGGCGTTTAAAACGGGCCATTACATCACAGGCAAGCGTTGTATAGGCATGTCCAATATGTGGCTTGTCATTCACATAATAAATTGGAGTTGTAATGTAGAACTTTTTTGACATCTTCAAAGCCTGTAACGTGAATTTGTTATTTAGATTATTTCAAACATAAACCATACCAGTGGGAATAGCCTTTAAATGGCTATCAGGGCAACTGTTTCTGGTGCATTTGCATAATTTGACGAAGTAAAAAATGCGGAAAATCAAGATACAAGGCTTCAGCTGGTATGGCGGCCGTCATGAAATTATGATGTAGTTCAGCTAAATGCGTGGCCGAATGTCTTTCACATAGTAAATTCAGCACAGGTGTCTCAAAGCCGTCATTGCCCTGCGAGGTTGCGCTAGCCTTACATCGTGCCGCCTTTGACAGCAGGCGTTCCAGCAAATAAACGGCCCCTTCCCGCGTTTCGCGTCCAGCAGCAGCACCTTTCCCCCATTTACCGCATAATGTCGATAACGCCGCAATATCTAGTGTTTGAGACGCCATCAACGCGCATACAGCCTGATAACAATCAGCAGACCCACTTTGAGCAAGCGATACAGCGCGTCCGGGCGCTCCATCACAAAGGTGAACCAGAAGGTTGATATGGTTTTCGTCCGCATCCGGCCATATGGATGCAAGAGCGTTCCGACAATCATCATCGCCAAGTGGGGGCATTTTAAACATCCGACAGCGAGACAGAATTGTAGCTGGCAAGTGACCTGGACGAGACGAAATGAGAAAAATTACAGTATTTTCAGGAGGCTCTTCAAGCAACTTAAGCATAGCGTTTGCGCCATTGCGGTTAATTTCATCCATAGAATCTATGACCGCAACACGCATTTTTCCACGCCCGGGTTTATGCATCATGAATGGGTGCATGGCCCGAATTTGATCAATTTTAATCTGCCCTGATTTATTATCTTCTTCACGTGGGTAAATCGCCATGAAATCAGGATGCGCGCCATTCAATACCTGTTTTGTGCCTGTGTCATCCAAATCAAGTGAAAAGTCTGCTGGCACATCACCAAAAAGTGTGTCGGGTGGCGCGGCATCACAAAGTAACCAGGCAGCCGCAATGTAAGCCATACTTGCCTTACCAATCCCTTTTGGTCCGGTAAGCAACCAGGCGTGATGTATGCGCTCAGATGTGCGCGCTGCTGCCAGTGCCATTTTAAAATCGGCATGGCCATATATATTGTTTGGATCGAGGCGTGATAATGTATTGGACTGGATTTTGTCAGCCATTTAGGTAGCGTCCTTCATAGCAACCAGCTTCGCAACGTGCCTGCGGATAATGTTTGCTATTTCAGATGATGTTAGCGTTGCATCAATAATGACGAAACGATCCTCATGTGCATGGGCAAGCTGTAAAAAGGCATTACGGATTTTTTGGTGAAAATCCAAACCTTTTTCTTCAAAACGGGTCTCGCCATCATCGCGTTTGCCAGCGCGGGCAAGACCAACTTTGGCATCCATATCCAATAAAAACGTTAAATCAGGCACCACGTTACCGCAGGCAAGTTTTGTTAATGCGGCGACAGCCTCTGCATCAACGCCACCAACTACACCTTGATAAATTGTGGTTGAATCAAAAAACCTATCCGAAATAACAATTTCGTTTCGTTCAAGAGCTGGTTCAACAACATTCTTTATATGTTCATGACGTGATGCTGTCATTAACAAGGCTTCAGTAATAGGCTGCCATCGGTCACTAGCCCCACGAACCACAAGATCACGAATAAGCTCTGCACCTTCTGTACCGCCAGGCTCTCTTGTGACAACTAAATTCATATTTGGCTGTTCACTTTTAAGCCACGTTACAAGTTTTTGAATTTGCGTTGTTTTTCCGCTACCTTCACCACCTTCAAACGTTATTAAAATTCCATTCATTTTAATGGCCAATCTAGTTTGCGACAACAGTGCCCGCGTCTGCGCCAAAAATGAGATATTTCAATGCGGCACCTAATCGTTCAAAAACGCCAAGCTCATCAACGTCATTGGCCGCCAAAAGATCTATCTTTTCACTATTACTTTTTCCTTCAATGGTCAAAACAGCAAGTTTCTGGCCTTTGATAATCGGCGCAGATACAGGATCAATCCAATTGACCGACATTTTCAGATGGCGACGTTCGTCACGAGACAACACACGATGTAATGGTTGTGCAATTACCAAATCAACATTTGGAACTTTGCCAAGCCAGACATTTGCTACATCAACCGTTTCGTTTGCCTCAAAGAACCGGTATTTTTTGAACTCTCGAAACGTTAAGTCCATCAGGCGGCGGGACTCAGCTGATCGCTGTTTCATACTTGTCATCCCGTTCAGAACCATGACTACACGCTGTTCATCACGTATGGCTGACCCAACAACACCGTAGCCAGACTCTTTCGTATGGCCGGTTTTCAGACCATCAGCGCCAACTGTTCCATACACAAGCGGGTTACGGTTGGGTTGATCAATACCGTTATATTCAAAACGTTTCTTTTTGAACATTGGATATAAATCCGGATATTCATCTATTGGAAACCGTGAAATTAATGCTGACGACAAAATATTCAAGTCTTTCGCAGTCGTCGTCAGTTCCGGATCAGGCCAACCAGTTGAATTGCGGAAAACTGTATTTTCCATACCCAGTTTTTGTGCCCAAAAATTCATTTCTTCAGCAAATGACTCTTCAGTACCTGAAATGCCTTCAGCAATGACAATCGCTGCATCGTTACCTGATTGCACAACTATACCATGCAACAGGTCATTGACTGTAACCATTGACCCCACCTCAAGAAATGAGCGTGATCCACCTTTGCGCCATGCTTTTTATGAAACTTGAAACTTGTCATTCAGCGACAGACCGCCTTCACGGATACGTTCAAATGCTATGAACACTGTCATGATTTTAGCCATCGATGCTGGCTTCATCTGCATTTCTGCATTTTTCTGAAACAAAACCTTGCCGGTATCAAAATCGGTGATATAGGCATACTCTGCTGGTGTTGTTATTTCGGTTGCACCCGCACAGTTTGAGATGGCTACGCATGAAGCACCAATTAAGACCGACATAGTGGTCATTTGAAATAATCTATGTAGCATTTCCAATCCTATTTTATACGTTTACCGTTTATTGCGGATAAAAACGGCAATAAAATGACCTATGGCAGATGAAGATCAGTCTACTATAATGCGGGCACCGGTGAAGCCCATATTAACGACACCGTCCAACAATTTGTCTGCCAACTTTACTTCGCTAATAGGACCCAGCCTCACGCGGTACAGTGTTTGCCCAGCTTTATCAACAGATGATACAACGCCATCGCCTACTGCCGACACTTTTGTCAAAACACTTGTTGCATTACTTTTGGTGTGAAACGCGCCAACCTGTACCCAGATATTGGTTGTAATTGGCGCCACTTCTATGACTTCACCAACCCGGGCATTTGCTAATAGTTCAATGGCCGATTGCTGAACAACATTTGCTGGCTTCGTTTTGTTTGAGTTTGACCGTGTTGTCAGGCTTACTTTTGGCTGCGTAACAGCATCAGTTTGAGGCATATCTTCAGGACTGTCAGCCAGTTCAGGGAATTTTCCCACTTTAGCAAGTTGTTCAAGGCGCAAGCTTTGCTCAGCAAGCAATTGAACCCTGACGCGTGCTAATCCGTTTTTCTTGTACCCTATCAATTTTGCTGACGCGCGAGATAAATCAATTATCCGACCTGCCACAAACGGGCCACGGTCATTTATACGAACGACAAGCGATTTACCATTATCAAGATTGGTGACACGCACAACACTTGGCATCGGAAGGGTTTTATGCGCCGCTGTTATTTTTCTAGGGTCAAAAATTTCGCCATTTGCTGTCAATTTTCCAGCAAATTCATCACCGTACCATGATCCTATACCTGTCTCATCATAGGCCAGATCACGATCTGGATAATACCAAATACCAGCCACTTGATAAGGGTTGCCGACTTTATAACGTGGGGCAGCTACAACTTTATTGCCGTCAGCACCATCTTTAGAAGCTTTGCCAACTTTCCATTCAACATCGTCACTGTCAGTTTGCTGGGCTGTTTTGTTTTTTTGACTTTTTTTGAAAAGATCGACAGCAAGTTCGGCGGTCGTACAACCTTGAAACAAAAAAGCGCTCATCAAAATAACAAGAGATAATCGAAGCATAACCATGGGTGATTTATCCGAATATTACCTTAACGTATCTGAAAGATGGCCAATTGCCAGAGCATAATAATTTGACCTATTCCAAGCTAGAATCGAGTCAAAATTACTATAAACGAGGAACGTAGGACCCGATGCACCAGATGGCATAACAAGTCGGGCCTTTAAATCTGCCGTCGGCAATGCCGATCCATCAACGGCAAGTGCCCCTGCGGCCGACCATGTTGCAAGTTTGACATTCGTTTTGGCTTCAGCCAGTTGTATTGGCGTCTTGCCATTCATTTTAAAGCCCTGTGGTATGGAAACCATGCGTCCCCATGTTCGATCGTCACGCCACCCTGCTTGAGAAAGATAATAAGCTGTAGAGGCAAACACATCTTCAGTTGTTGCCCAGATATCACGCTGGCCATCACCATGCCAATCGACAGCATAAGATAAGAAGCTAGATGGCATAAATTGGCTTTGCCCCATTGCCCCAGCCCATGACCCTTTCATGTTAGCAGCGGTAATATGCCCTTCTTCAAGGATTTGCAAAGCATTCAAAAGTTCTTTTCGGAAATAGGCACTTCGACGCCCATCATATGCCAGTGTTGCCAGTGAATGCGGAACATTGAAAGACCCAAGATAACGTCCAAAACTGGTTTCAACGCCCCAAAAGGTAATAATAAAACGCTTTTGAACACCATATTTTTTTGACACTTTGGTCAAAATTTCGTCATGCTCTATCATTTTTTTGGTTGCAATTCGCTGCCGCGCTTTTGAAACAACCTTGCCAAGATATTCGTCAAAAGTCATTTTGAATTCAGGTTGATTCCGATCCAATTCAATAACTCTGGGAATAGGTTTGGCGTTGCCAAGAGCTTCATCAAAAATTTTATCAGAAATACCACGCGCCTTTGCGTCAATCCGGAATTCGGCAAGCCATTGTTCAAAAGACTGATTTTGTGCAAAAGCAGGTTGCACTAACAACATACATATCGACACCAAACCAACAATAAGGGAATGTTTCATTGATTTGGCTCCTACCAGAATTAATGTTCGCGGCTAAGCGCAACAAAGTGTCTTAATTACCGTCAACGTCGTTTCTACATGCTAATGCGGAAGTCTGTTTTGGAGCAACTACAGATTACAGAAAATAACCATGTTTTAACCTGTTTTTACTGATTTACACATCAATGAGAATTTTTTGCCCTGTATTACGCGCTAGGCGGGTCTGTAAAGAAATCCCCAGCAAGGGAGGAACGATAAGCAATGTCGCGAGCGTTGACAAAGCCAGCCCCCCAAATACCACCACACCAATGCCGCGATATAATTCAGATCCAGCGCCTGGAAAAATCACCAAGGGTACTAAGCCAAACAATGATGTCAGCGTGGACATGAAAATCGGTCTTATTCGATTCCGTGTGGCTTCGAGAATGGCATCAGCTGGTGACATGCCCTCCTCACGTAAATGCAAAACGGTTTGTTCGATTAGCAAGATTGCATTATTGACCACCACACCTGTCAGAATAACAAAGCCAAGCATGGTCAACATATCTAGTGGCTGACGCACAAATATGTTCAGCAAAGCAAGGCCGCCAATACCACCAGCACCAGCAACCGGAATTGCCAACAAAATAATCAATGGCATAACAAAACTACGCAACAAAATAACCATCAGCAAAAATATCACCGCGATAGCCGTTGCTACATTTGACTGCATTGCTTTCCATGTCTGATCCATAGCACTTGCAGCACCTCGCAATGAAATAGACACACCTTTTTCACGCGCCATTACGCTAATTTCCGGCAAAATTTCGGTTTTAATTTGCTGAACAGCATCTTCCAGCGTGACTGACTCATTGGGACGTAATTGCAATGAAAGAGATTGCTTGCCA
>JABJBD010000094.1 GCA_018668795.1 Candidatus Puniceispirillum sp.
TAAATTGCTGATGGTATATTCCATTCGTGACATGGTTGCACCAAGGTCTGAGCGCTCTAAATCAATACGAACCAAAGCCCCATCAACGGCAGTCAGCATCTTTTGAGCATTTTCCACTGTAAGTACATCAAGGTCAGAGACAGCTGACAAGGTTGCAGCGCCTGGGGTCTGCTGAAACAGACTTCCACCCTGAGAACCATTAGCTGCTGTCGCGACCGAGAAAACATATGGCGAATGGAATTTAAGGACACCACCAACACGCATTGAATTATTATTCGCTGCACCCTCTGTTAATACCGAAGCGGTCCCAATGTTAGCGAATGTTTCATCCGCCGGATAAACATTTGCAGAAATGCTTGCAGAAGTAAGCTCATAGCCTTCTAAGACGATGTCGTAACCGTCATTCGAGATCATCGTTACCGTTGAGCCATCAGCTGATGTTTTTGCTGTGATACCAGTACTACCTGAGGCTGCATTGACTGCGTCAGCCAAATTGCGAAGATCGGCATCTCTTCCGTCGGTGATGCCAAAGTCAACCGTACCTGAAATAACCTGTGGAAGTGTGTTTTTACCATAGAGCTTAAATGTGACAGAGTCTGACGTTGCAGCACTTTGGTCCGGGAACGACATGTTTACTCGAGTTTGCGCTTCTGCGTAAACACCAGTGTCACCCTGAACACTATTTACAGCAGAAACAATGTCTCTTGCGCTACTGCCACCATTTACATCTATTACTTTGGTGCCAACATTTCCATATATCGTAAAATCTTCTGCTTCGATGATACCACTGGCAACATTGGTCAAACTTGTTCCAAGTTTGGGCTGTGCAAATGCGGATACTTGTGTGTTGTTGTTATCAGCCACTCGGTCTGTAACAGTTAACTCAACTGTTTCAGTAACCAGCTTAACACCGCCTTTGAAGTAGTTAACTTCAAAATCATAAACACCGTTAGTGCCGGAGTCAGTTTTGGTTTCGTTATCTAAAGTTGCTGTGACCGTTCCAGTCGTCGCATCGATAGCAAATAACGCCGAGTCAGTCCCAGAAAGAGTGTATGTTCCACCAGCATTGTCAGCAACGATCTTGTTCAGTGTATTTGCCGTATCCGCATCACCACTTAACTTATCGATAGTTATGGAAATATCACCTTCCGGGGCAGAAGATTTGCTAATAGTAGAGGTTCCAACACCAACACTTGCATCAGCGGTAAATGTGCCTGCTGCAAATCCAGTCGTATCATTTAAGGAGGCTGTTACCGCAACTGCACCACCAGCTCCCGTTCCTGAAAAAGTTACTGTTAGGTCAGTGGCACTACCATCAACACTGGATACAGCTGCTCCAAGATCAGCTTCTGCTCCACCATTCGGGTGCAGCCTCATTGGCCCAATAACCGTAGCGTCAGCGCCAACGGCATTAGCCGTTACAATAAAGCTGGTACCGCTTGAAGTCACACCATAACCAATGTCACTGCCTGAGGCTGCAGTATTGGCGTCTATATCCAATTTACCCGCAAGATAACTCACACGGGCCGCAGTATCAGCCGCCGCCTGGAGAGATGTCACATCACTAGCGATCAGCGTGTATTCAATATCTGTTCCAGCCACATCAATGACGTATTTGTCGCCAACAGCTGCGTTTGCATTCATAGCGGCTTCGAATGCCGGCGTTCCATGATCAGCAAGCGTAACTACCCGATTTGTGCCCGCAGAAATTGAGTATGCCGCACCTGTCGGCTTATTTGCCTCCAGAGCTGCCGCTACCTTTGTTACAGAGTTATATGTAGTGGCATCAACGGCAGGATCTGTCGCGATGCTGTCTGGTCCAATCGTCATGGTGTAGGTGTCACCTTGACTTCCATTAGTCGCTAAAGCAAAGCTAGCGCTCCTCGCAGTCGAAGACCCGGTGGCGGCATTACCGCCCAAAGTATATGTGCGCGTTGGGATTGACGCCCCAATCACAACATCTGCAACATCTGAATTAGAAGTGGTCATCACGTACTCGCCGAGCCCTTGTGGACGGACATCTTCGATCGTAAGCGTTGCGGTGTCATTACCTGTGAAGCCTATCTGAAAAGTCGTATCTTGGAAATCGCCATTGAGCATTGTCACACCGTTAAAGCGACTATGCTCAGCAATCCGACCAAGTTCATTTTGCATTGCCACGACTTCATTGTTTATCGCCTGGCGATCCTGGCCAGTGTAAACACCGTTAGCTGATTGCACGGAAAGCTCGCGCATCCTATGTAATATCTGCGAAACCTCTTGGAGCGACCCTTCTGCCGTTTGCGTTAAAGATATTGCATCAGCAGCATTTCGGATGGCTGCTTCAATTCCCTTAATTTGAGAGGTCATTCTATTGACAATGGATGCCCCTGCCGCATCATCGACAGCGTGGTTCAATCGCAGACCCGATGAGATCCGCTCGAGTGCTTGGTTCATAGACCCTTCTTTATTCTTAAGGTGATAAAGGGTCGTCACCGAAGCCATGTTTGTATTGATTTTACTCATAACATTCGCCAATCCACAAATTTTTGACTAACAGTGAGTATGCAAAGTCCATGCCAAAGCTTTTTGAGACTCTAACAAAGCTAAATCTTTTAATTAAAGCAGAAGCCACTGGCACTTTAGGACTGCCGCGCTCCAGCCACTTATTCACAGGGCTTGCAACAGATTCATTAAAAAACAGACTTTGCATCTTCTTTTCCAAATAGTTTTGACACGCATAGTCGCTGCAATTGCTATGCCAAAACGGGGCGCATTAGAAAAGTGTCAGAAAACCCTCATTTTGATGATGTTTGAACCGCGATAATATCTGTCAAAAACCTGTCAGAGATGTTTTAAACAAAAAAATGCCGCAGCTATCTCAAAAAGCTGCGGCCCCAAGCCAAACAGATGAACCAGTTAAAAAAACTGATCTAACGCAAAATTCTAACGGATAAAATCAAACAAGCTTTGCTGACCAATTTTAGCAAATGCCTGTTGGGCAGCATCCCGATTTGTCAATTGAGCTTGCAGGGTTGTAACGAGTTGAGCTAAATCAGCATCGTTTATCTTTGAAATGTCTTTTGTGATAACCATCGTTCTATTTGTCAGTGCCTCTATCTGGATGGCCGCCTTTGAACCATAAGCACCAAGGCGTGTTTGCTGCAAACTCAAATGGTCCATGGCTGAACGCATATTCTCCAGATTTGTGCCAAGAAGCTGATCAACATCAGCTAATGAGCGCGTATTTCCAACTGACTTGCCCGACTCATCAATCGGAGTGAACTCCAATTTTGATAGAACTTCGCTATCAGCACCATCCTGACCTTTGATTTGAATCCCACTTATTGAAATATTGCCAGCTTCAGAGTCCCTAAGCACAATTGTCTTGCTATCAGCGTCAATGCTAGCAGTGACGCCCGTGGCCGGCGCATGCGCATTAATGTCATCAACAACCTTTTGCAGGTTCCCTGACTCAACCGTTGCCTCAACATCAACAGTTCCTGTCGAACCAGCAAGTGTAAAAGACCAGTTTTGTGGCTTTTCAGGAAGCACAAAATTCAGCCGGGCATTGGCTTGTGCATTGCCAGCAACAGACAATGGACCAGTTGATCGGACAGCATTTTTTACTTCAGTTATGACGTCAAAAATACCCTTGGGCCCATTTGCAGTTGGCACCCTCATAAATGCTGAGCCACCATCAACACTGGTCTCAACATTCATGTTCTCAGAAATCTGCAATGCATGCACGCCCCGATCTCCATTATAGCTGACTGATCCATTGGGCTCCTTAACAAAAGCAACATTGGCAGTGTTAAAACCCGAAAACAAGCTTTGTCCCTGTGAGTCTCTTGTATTGGCTAAATCAAGAACAGTTTCAGACAGTTGGTCTATCTCTGTCAAAATTGCATCAATACTAAATCCATCATAAATCCCATTGCCAGCTTGGGTTGTCAGTTCAGCAATTCTTGTAATGACGTTAATGCTTTGTTGAAGTGTTTGGTCACCTAATTCCAGACGGCTTTGCGCAGTTTGTGCATTATTTTGGAACCGCTCAAGGATTTGTTTCTGATCACGCGCTGCAGAAAGACGAACGGCTGCAACCGGATCATCAGACGCCCGAATAATATTATTGCCGCTGGCAACACGCTCCTGCAAACCTTGGATATTCTCGTTTAGTTTACCAAATTGGCGGACTTGCTGTTCGTTAAATAATTTTGTACTGATTTGCATGGCTTGTCTCCTAGACTACATCTATCAAGGCCTGGAACAACTCGCGCGCTGTTGATAAAATACGCGCTGAAGCTTGATAGGCCTGTTGAAATTCCATTAATGCAGCCGCTTCTGCATCGAGGTTAACTCCCGAAAACTGAGTTTCAGCCTCCGCGGCGGCGTCACGATTGGCTTCTGCCGCCTGAAGCGAGATTCCGCCTGACTGAACAGATGCTCCAACACCAGCAACAATTGTATTAAACACCTTCTGAAAACCACCCGAGCCTGCACCGTCGGCATCAAGTGTCCGCAGCTCCAAAATGCTGTTGAGATTTTGGTTATCGCCTGCCACATTTACACTGGCCGCTAGAGTGAATTGATCGTTAAGACCTGCATCACCCCGTAACTCAAATTCATAGTTAGCAAAATTAGTAAATCCATTTGGATCAAGTTGACGTGTTGCAATTGAGTGGCCACTAACACTGTCCAAAATTTCAATTTGGCTGCTATTTACATCCGTCACGCGGATCGTTAACGGCTCATTTGCATTCGACCGAACTTGTTCATCATAGACTGCCCCTACCGACCTTGCTCCATTACCACTGACCAAAACAATCAAATCTTCATATGCCATATTACTTATTTTAACAGTCTTTTTAGCAAGACTTGTTGCGGTAGCGTCAACCGTTACCAAATCACCAGAAATAGAGTTAATTTGAATCGCGCCATCAACATTTTTTATTCTTAAATCGGCACTTTTAAACCCAAGCGCATCCCCTGGCTTTTCGAACGCCAAAACGTTTGCTGCACTCTCAAACTCTGCGACAAGGCGGCCTTTTCCAGTTGTTGTTGTCTGAAAGGATAATGTTAAGCCGGCGGCAGCTGGTGTTTGTGTGATTGTGCCATCAGCAGCAACATCAACCGCAACCGAAATGCCATTAAAGTCTATATTTAACGTTGGCAAACTCCCCGATAAGGTAATCTCTTGTCCCGTCAGGCGGGTTTTGCCCGCAGCAATACCAAAATTTAACGCCATATTGCTATTATCGCTCACGATATCGTCACCTGCCAAAACAAAGCTTTCCCCGGCAAGTGTACCACCACCAAATATTTGCAACAAACCAGCAGCGTCAAAATAAGCGGTAACCCGACCAGGCTCTCCTCCAGAGACCACCACTTCACCATCGTTCATCGTCAAATAATAGAGGTCGCCAGCATATTTCATAGCGACAGATGAGCCGTCAATCGGCAAGTTAGCAGGATTAGAATTGCCAGAAAATGAAGCTATTGGCGCTTGCGCTCGAACCTCAGCAATCATTTTTTCATTGAGACTTGCTGCGGTCAAAGGTGTCACAGCTGATCCTTTGATATTTGTCGAGAAACTTATTGCCTCATCACTTGTTGGTAGAGATAAGCTGTAAACCGCACTCACCGCAACAGCTGCTAAACCATCCAGATCTGCATCAGATCCGTCAACATCTTTATTTACGTTGAAGACAATCCTTTTGCTGTCATCACTAGCATTGCCTGTGATTGTTACCAGAGCATTTTGCAAATTATCTTTAGCGGCACTCATCAAGCCGCCACCAGCATCAAAAGTGAAATCATCACTTGAAGATATTGTTACAATACCAGAATAACGAGCCGTATTGATTCGGCTGCCACCGACAGTGCCTCCAATTACCAGTGCTGCAGGGCTACCGTCAACGTTAGATACAGCTGCTCCAAGATCAGCTTCTGCTCCACCATTCGGGTGCAGCCTCATTGGCCCAATAACCGTAGCGTCAGCGCCAACGGCATTAGCCGTTACAATAAAGCTGGTACCGCTTGA
>JABJBD010000082.1 GCA_018668795.1 Candidatus Puniceispirillum sp.
ACTTTAATAACCAGAACGGTTTGAAGCAGATTGGTAATGCGACCTATGTTGAAACTGCGGTTTCTGGTGAGGCGCAGGTAGGTGAGGCTGGTTCAGAAGGCTATGGTAACATCCTGTCAGGTTCGCTTGAGCGTTCCAATGTGGATATCACCGAAGAGCTGGTGAATTTGATCACTGCCCAGCGAAACTTTCAGGCATCAGCAAAAGCGATTGAAACAACAACAACGCTAACCACAACCATCATTAACATCCGTTAATGGTTCGGTTTGGGGTAAGGACACAAGCCTATGGATAAGATGATCCACACTGCCTTGCATACGATGCATGCAACGTTGATCCAGCAAAATGTTGGTGCGCAAAATATGGCAAACTCCAATGTACCGGGATTTCGCAGCGATCAGATCGGGGGCAGTTTTGGATCACTTTATCTAAGCGCTGAAAACCAGCTTCAAAGCCGCGCCTTTGTGCGCGAGAGCGAGGCTGGATTATTTTCCGATGAGCAAGGCCAGATCAAATTCACTGGCGAACAAACCGACCTTGCCATCAAGGGTAAAGGCTATTTCATGGTCGAAAATGGGGCTGGCAAAATGTCCTTTAGCCGGCGTGGTGATTTTGTTCGTGGGATGGATGGCTATTTGTTAAATGGCGTTGGTCAAAAAATGCTTGATACCAGTCTTATTCCGATCGAAGTGCCACCATTCAAGAAAATTTTTGTATCTGAGGCGGGCCAAGTCTATATCCAGCCGGTAGGTGCCGAACCGAATACACGCGTTCTGGTCAATCAGATTGCGTTAAATTCGGGTAATGAAGAAAATATCATCAAAGATATTGATGGCGAATTGCGTCCAAAAGGCGGCTTTGACCGGACGACATTTAACCCTGATCAAAATGCACGATTGCAGCAGGGCTATATCGAAGAAAGTAATGTGAATGTTTTTGAAGAGTTGGTTCAAAACACCGATTTGATGAAACGCTTTCAGCTGAATATAAAATTGATTTCGATTGCCAAAGATCTTGACGAAAGCAGCGCCTCGTTACTACGCATGCCAAATGGCTAGATAGTGGGGTTGGCATAAAACTTGCTCTTTAAAGGAAATATGATTTCTCATGGAGCTTCAAGACAATGTCAACTTTTGCGATGCATGTGGCCAAAACCGGCCTGAATTCCCAACAAGTGAAAATGCAGGTGATCGCGAACAACCTTGCCAACGTGAATACCACGGGCTTTAAGAGTGATCGCGCAAATTTTGAATCGCTTCTTTATCAAATTCTTCGTGGTGCAGGTGAGAACACATCTGAAAATACCAGCCTGACCTCCGGTCTTTCGGTTGGTACCGGCACAAGATTGCTGAACACCAACAAGCTGTTCACGCAAGGCAGCCTGATCGACACTGGCAATTCGCTTGACATGTCGGTTGAAGGTGATGGCTTTTTCCAAGTTCTGATGCCCGATGGCCGGATTGGCTATACGCGGTCTGGTGCTTTTTCGCGAAATGCCGAAGGTGTTGTCACAACCGCGAGTGGTTACCCGCTTCAGCCCGAAATCCAAATTCCAGCCGATGCAACCTCAATCAATGTATCATCTGATGGCATCGTGACCGTGCAAATGCCCGGCGGCGTTGAAGCCGAAGAGGTGGGTCAGATCACCTTGGCCGATTTCCCAAACAAGCAAGGCCTTCAGCCAAATGGCGAAAGCATGTTGATTGAGACACCGGCCAGTGGTGCGCCAATCATTGCCAACCCGTTTCAAGAAGGGATGGGGCGTCTGGTTCAGGGCGCCTTGGAAAGCTCTAATGTCAATGTTGTTCAACAGCTTGTCGATATGATCGAAACACAGCGTGCCTATGAGGTAAGCTCGAAGACAATCACTTCGGTTGATGAAATGATGCGTTATATCGCACAGAACCTCTAATCAGTTATTTGCCGGCGCGGAGGTTTTAAGATCATGAAGATTATCGGTTTCAAACTTGCATCTCTTGCCATTTTAGGTGGGTTGATTGGCGGCTGTTCGACCTATACTGAACAGGTTGTAAGCCAGTCATTTCAGCCAGCCGAAGCGCCGGTGATATTGGCCAGATCCACCACTACGAACGGGGCAATCTTTCAGCCAGGGCGAAGCGGCCTGTTTGCAACCGATCAGCGTGCGCGCCGTATTGGCGATATTCTGACAGTCAGCTTTAACGAAACCTATGCTGCAACCAAAGCACAGACAGCGTCATCAAGCAAAACCGATGCCTTTGGCGTGACCTTGCCAACAGCCTTGCCAAATATACTCACTGGCGGTTTTGATAAGGATCCGGCCGGATTGAATGCAGGCACAACGCGCAGCTTTGCCGGTTCTGGCAATGCAGTGCAGTCAAACAGCTTTAGCGGTTTATTGTCGGTCACGGTCGTTCGGGTATTTGACAATGGCAATATGGAAGTTCAGGGGCAAAAAGAACTGACCCTGAATAATGGTAACGAATATGTGCGGGTGCGCGGCGTTGTGCGCCCCGAAGATATTTCAGCCGCCAATATCGTTTCGTCAGACAGGCTTGCTGATGCACAAATCCGCTACACAGGTTCAGGCCATCTTGCCGATGCATCTCAGCCCGGTTGGCTTAGCCAGCTGATGCGGACAATTTCCCCATTCTAACCATGCCAAAGGCTTTGCGATCATTCATGTTTA
>JABJBD010000030.1 GCA_018668795.1 Candidatus Puniceispirillum sp.
ATTTGCCATTTCATCTCAAAATCATTTTCTGGGGAAACGGATCCGTCCTTACTTGGTAAATCACAAACATGTCCGTATGAGGCAAGCACTTTATAACCGTCACCAAGGTAACGATTAATGGTTTTTGCTTTGGCAGGTGATTCGACAATAACGACTTTCATTGGATGATCCGACTATTGGTGGAGGCCATCCGATATAACGTAAAATGCAATTTGTCAAAATATCTGATGCGTTTTTACGTATTTGACGCATATTTAAGTGTTGATTGCCGCTATTTTAGACACCCGATTGCCATGATGCCGCAAAATAACACCTGCAAGTTCTAGTTCAAGTAATGCTGCCCATACAATCGAGGCAGGCATATCAGATAGATGAATAATATCGTCGATTGTAACCGGATCATGGCCAACACCTTCAAGAATGATGTTTCGGCATTTGTTAACTGCATTGGCGCTAGGTTCAGGCGCATTGGTGTCTTGAACTGGCGGGGGTGGCGGCTGAGACACGGTATAAGGACGACTAAGGCATTCAAGGATGTCAGCTGTGTTTTGAACTAATGTAGCCCCTTCGCGGATCAATTTGTTGCATCCTTCCGAACGGGGGTCAAGCGGAGAGCCAGGAATTGCCATGACCTCGCCACCGCGTTCTGTTGTCTCACGAGCAGTAATTAATGATCCTGATTTACCTGCGGCTTCAACAACAATAACGCCATGTGACAGACCAGCGATAATACGGTTGCGAATGGGAAAATGACGTGGTGTTGGCTGGGTGCCAGGTGGCATCTCGGCTAATAATAGCCCGCGCTCAACAATGGCATCAAAAAGATCGCTGTTTTCTTGTGGATAGACCAAATCTATGCCGCTTGCGATGACTGCAACCGTGCCATTTTCAAGCGCGCCGTTATGTGCGGCAGTATCAATGCCGCGGGCAAGACCTGAAACAATGACATAGCCATGCGCGCCAAGTTCGCTTGCCAATTTTTCGGATAAACGCTTGGCATTTATTGACGCATTACGGGCCCCAACCATCGCCAGCATTGGTTTCTGCAATAAATGCACATTTCCTTTTGCTGATAATAAGGCAGGCGCATCGTCAAACATATCAAGCTGGCGCGGATATTGTTCAGTGCCACGAAACAGCAATGTTGCCCCGGCGTCTTCATTAGCGGTAAATTCAGCTTCCGCATCAGCAAGGCTGGCAGGCATAAGCTTTCGTCCACCACGCTTGGCTAGTTCAGGCACTGCCCGTAAGGCGTCTCTGGCCGTTCCGTAACGACGCATCAGCAATTTATATGTCATTGGCCCGACATTTTGCGTTCGAATTAACCGAATGCGCGCCAGCTTTTCGGAATGTTCCATTCCTATAGCTATAAAGCAATCATCTTAACCAAAGGTTAACTGTAAAGTATAATATGCTATTTTTGGTCAGCTTTTTTGCCAATTTTGGTCTCTTGACCAGATAGAAGCCGACCAATATTGGCGTGATGACGTACCCAGATCAGACCTGTCATCACAGTCATGAAAATTGGGATCGCATTGATATTGTCCGCGTTATTGCCTGTCAGGACAAAAGCGCCAATCGTTGCGCCCATTGTGGCAACAAGCGCGGCAAGTGACGAATAGCGTGTCACAAAGGCTGTGCCAAGCCATAGCACAGCAAATATCAACCCATACCGGATATCCAAAGCGCTCATGACGGCAAGATATGTGGCGACACCTTTGCCCCCTTTAAAGCCAATCCAGACCGGAAAGCAATGGCCGATGATGGCAATCAATCCGGCAAGCGCTGCCGCATTCGCATCAATAAAATGGGCGGCCAATATAACAGCAAAGGCCCCTTTGCCAGCGTCAAGAATAAGGGTGAGGGCGGCGACAGCGCGTTTGCCAGTCCGCAGTACATTGGTGGCGCCAATGTTGCCACTGCCAACGTTACGAATGTCACCGCCACCGAATAAACGTGTCAGGACAAGGCCAAACGGCACCGAACCCAATAAATAGGACGCTACAATAATCCACAAATAATCAAAACCTGTCATCATTTACCGCAACGTTTGTTTAACCGCGTCTAAAGACTTCTTTGCCATCGACATAGGTCGCATCAATAACACCTTGAACGGGTTGTCCTTCAAATGGTGTGATGCGCGATGCCGACGTGAAATTCACCCCTTTTACTATCCATCCGGTATCTGGACGGAACAGAATGATATCGGCTTGGCTACCAGGTACTAGGCTACCACCTGGCACATCAAGGATAGTTGCAGGTGACAGGCTGAGAATGTCAATCGCGCGTATCATTGAAATATGACCACCATGAACAAGGCTGATTGTCAGGGCAAACAATGTATCAATTCCGGACGCCCCGGGCTGTGACGGACCAAAGGGTTGCATTTTTGCATCGCCATCCACAGGTACATGATCCGATGAAACAGCGTCAATGGTGCCATCAGCCAGACCTTCTATAACGGCAAGCCGGTCATCTTCGCTTCGTAAAGGCGGCGATAGTTTCATCGCCGTATCATAGGTGCTTACAGCCAGTTCATTCAGAATAAAATAAGGCGGCGCGGTATCAGCGGTAACAGGCAAACCCTCGGCTTTGGCTTTGCGAACAGCGTCGATACCAGCGCGCGTACTAATATGTGCGACATGATAACGGCCACCAGTCAGGCGAACCAGATGAAGATCGCGGTCAATAATAATAACTTCAGCAACTGCTGGACTGCCAATAAGGCCAAGGCGAGTTGATGTTTCACCTTCATTCATTTCGCCATCGGCTATAAGCGAGGCATCTTCGCAATGCTGGATGACAGGCTTGTCAATCATGCTGGCATAGGACAGCAAACGGCGCATGACCAACGCATCCTGAATTGATGTGATCCCGTTACTAAAGCCAACCGCGCCTGATTCAGCCATAAGCCCTAATTCGGCCATTTCTGTGCCAGCAAGCCCCTTTGTTGCGGCGCCATAGACATAAAGCTGTGATCCGCCCTGACGAGATGCACGAAGACATAGCGAGTCAATCATGCTTGCATCGTCAATAATCGGTTGGGTATTAGGCAAACAGGCAAATGCGGTGACCCCACCGGCGGCGGCGGCGTATAACAGGCTGTTCAGGTCTTCAAGATGCTCTGCACCCGGATCACCTGATTGAACACGCATGTCAACCAAACCCGGTGCCAGATAGCTATGCGCACAATCAATAATCTTTGTGTCTTTTGATGCTTTGGGGGCATCTCCAAGCCCGCAATATTTGATAACGCCGTTTTGAACGTCAACATAACCAATGCCATCCAGGTTTTGAGAAGGATCAATTATATGGGCATTTATAAATTGGATGTCTGTCATGATGTGCTATCCAATCCAAGTGCCAGCGCTTCAAGGCATGCCATACGCGCGGCAACGCCCATTTCGACTTGCATGCGGATAAGGCTTTTTTCAACATCATCTGCTGTGGCTGAGTCAATCTCGACACCACGATTCATTGGTCCTGGATGCATAATCAGAGCATTTGGCGCTGAGCGTTCGAGCTTGGCTTTGTCAAGGCCGAAGAAATTGAAATATTCGCGCTGTGATGGTGTTTCGGTGCCTGCCATACGTTCGGTTTGCAAGCGCAACATCATGACGATGTCAGCGTCCTTGATACCAGTTTCCAGATCGGTAAAAACGCTGACGCCCATTTGGTCAACCGCCGCAGGAAGCAAAGTCGCCGGACATACCAAGCGTAATTCTGCCCCTAATGTGCCTAGCAGGTGAATGTTTGATCGCGCCACGCGGCTATTGGCGATATCTCCACATATGGCTATGCGTAACCCCTCAATATGGCCTACGCGGCGGCGGATGGTCAGTGCATCTAGTAAAGCTTGAGTTGGATGTTC
>JABJBD010000207.1 GCA_018668795.1 Candidatus Puniceispirillum sp.
CGCGGCATGATACCTTCCCGCAATTGAGCAAGGCACCACGCAGGGCGCACCGCCATTTCGGTCAGCGTGCGAAGGTCTGCTTTCGGCGGCACGGTCAGGTTTGCGCGCCTCTGTCGCTCGCGCCTGCTTTCTTCGGGGACATCGACCGTGATTATCAGCGTGTGAAAACCAGCCGCCTTGATCCGCGGCAGCATCTTGCGGCGCAGGTCTGCGGATTTCACTGGATAATGCTGAAACCACCCGTTCTGCCCAATGTGAAGTGCCACATCCTCGGGCGATGCAACGGCCACACTGGACAATGAAAACGGTATATTATGCGCAACAGCGGCCTGCGCCAGCATGCGCTCGGCGCCAGCCCACATTAGGCCAGACATTCCCACCGGCGCGATCCCGAAAGGTAGATCATAGGGTTTGCCGAGCAGCTTTGCTTGCAGGTTCGCCTTTGTGCGGCCACATAGAACGCTGGGCAGAAAACCAATGGCATCGAGCGCATCGCGGTTCACTTTTGCTCCCAACTCTCTGCCAGTTGCACTATCAAGATATTCAAAAGCAAATCTTGGTATGCGTTTTTGTGCTTTTCGCCGTAAATCCTCGATCGACGGATGTGACAGGTCAAGTTCCATCTTCTGTGTCCTTACTTGCGATCACCAAAACGATGGTAAGAATAATGAGATGGCTGGCACATAAGTGACCAACATCAACAATATGATCATACCAACGAAAAAGGGAACAATGGCACGGCTAAGCTGCTCAATAGACACTTTCGATATGCTGCTGGCCACGAACAAGTTGACCCCGAGTGGCGGTGTACAAAAGCCGATCGCCAAGTTGACTGTTAAAATGACACCAAAAACGATGGGATCGACACCCAATGCGGTCGCCACCGGCAAAAGAATTGGCGTCATGATAATGATGGATGAGATCGTCTCCATGAACATCCCGATGACGAGAAGCAGCACGTTGATTAACAGTAAGACCATTATCGGATTGTCCGACAGGCTGGTAATATAGCTCGCCAATTCGGTCGGGATGCGCGCGAGCGTAATCAAACGGCCAAATGCTGTGGCCATAATCACTAAGATCAGTATGGTACCGCTCGTTTTCGCACTGCCTGCTAGTATTTCAGGTAAATGGCCCAGGTTGATGTCTCCATACACGAATATGCCCACAATGGCTGCGTAAACCACCGCGACAGCGCCGGCTTCGGTGGGTGTAAAAATGCCGCTATAAATGCCGCCCAGGATGATCACTGGAACCAACAATGCCCAAATCGATGCACGGAAGCTCTGCCACACAGTGAGGCCAGAGAATGTTTTCGTGCTCTGCTGAACAATCTTGTCACTGCGCAGCGTAAACCGCGCGACAAGCATGAACATCAACGCAAATAAGACGCCCGGAATGACCCCTGCCAAGAAGAGTTTGCCAATCGAGACCTCAGCTGTGACGCCGTATATAATGAAAGGAATGCTTGGCGGGATCATCACGCCAATCATCCCTGAGGACGCGGTCAGCGCACCGCTGAATTTGCGCGTATAACCGACCTTTTCCATTTCTGGGATCATATTCGAACCGATTGCGGCAACCGTTGCAGGGGACGACCCAGAAATTGCGGCGAAGAAAACGCAAGCCAGTACATTTACATAGGCAAGCCCGCCTCTGATATGGCCAATCAAAGCGTTGGCAAATCCGACGATGCGACGTGACATGCCGCCATGCTGCATCAAATCCCCCGCGAGAATAAATAAGGGCACCGCAATAAGGGGAAATGAATCTGCCCCCGTGACGACAGAGCGGGCCAAAAGCACCATCGGTGGGGTGCCATCCACAAAAAACATCACGATCATCGTCGCGAGGCCAAGGCAAATCCCAATGGGGACGCTAAAAAGCAAAAGAGCAAAAAGTGTCAAAAAAAGAGTTGTAGCAAGCATGTGTAGGCCCTCACACTTTGGTTTTGGCGATCAAACGTAATGTTTTAATAAAATGCTGAATAACGCGGATCGCAGATAAGCCCGCTCCAACAGGGGCAGAAGAATAGAGAATTGGAATAGGTAAACCCAGCACAACAGAAGACTGGCTCGTGACAAATGGCATTCTGATCAGCCTGACGCACTCGTAAGTCAGCACAAGCAGAAACCCCAAAACCAATAGGGCGATCACTGCATCGGCAATCAACCTCGCCCGATCATTCAGCACGTCGCGCAGAACCGTGATGCGCACATGATCGCCTGTGTGAAACGCATAGCTCACACCAATCCAGACGAACCACACAAAGAGCCAGAGCGTGAGTTCTTCTCCCCAGGACAGGGATGCGTTCATCACATAGCGCATAAAAACATTGCCAGAGATTAATAGAACGATAGCCGCCAATAAGACACTCGCCAGTGCTTTTTCTGCGTTCTGATCTATCCACTTCAAAATTGGCATCATGGCATCCTCCCAGACGATGAACAGGTGCCCAAGCCGTTTCGGCAAGGGCACCTGACCTGATACGATCTCTTACAGATCAGTTCCCGCTTGCCGCGCCCACTGCGGCAACCCAAGCATCATATGCTTCAGCACCAACTTCGTCGCGGTACTGCAAGCGAACACTTTCAGTTTGATCGGCAAACGCCTGACGTTGCTCTGCCGTGAGTTCCAGAACCTCAACACCTGCGGACCGGATCTCGTCGAGTTGAGACGCATCTTCTGCTGCGACCAATTCTGCCTGATGCGCGCGCGCACGCGCCATAGAGGCATGGATCAACTGCTGGTGCTCTGCAGACAGGCTATCGAAGAAGGGCTTTGATACGACGGGCATGTAGACCGCGAAAACATGACCCGTTGTTGAAAGATATTTCTGTACTTCGTAAAAGCGCTGAGAGGTAATGATCGCGAGCGGGTTTTCCTGACCGTCGATCACACCTTGCTGAAGGGCGGAATAAACTTCGCCAAAGTTCATTGGCGTTGGATTCGCTCCCAGCGATTCAAACGTCGCCACATGAGCTGGCACTTTCATTGTGCGTAGTTTGACGCCCTCGAGGTCCTGCGGCGATGCAATGGGACGCACATTATTCGTAACGTTCCGCACACCCAGCTCTAGCCAGCCAAGACCGACCAGGCCCTGGTTTTCAACACGCGCAAGCATACCATCACCTGCTGCACCGTCCAGAACATCAAAAGCAATATCCTTGGATGCATACATGTAAGGCAGTTCTATCACTGCAAAGGCCGGGTCCCATCCAGCAAAGAAGGACGATGGCGGAATCGCCATTTCCAGAACGCCAGTTTGGACGCCTTCGATCATTTCGCGATCGGGGCCCATTTGTGAAGATGGGAAAATTTGAACGTCAATTTCACCGTTCGAGCCGGTTTCCACTAACTCTTCAAATTTTAGCAACGCACGGTGCATGTGAAAAGATTCAGCTGCTCCATGGCCAATTTTTATAACAGTTTCAGCCGATGCGGCAAAGGCAAGACCGGCTGATAAAACCGCACTGATTGCGAATGTTGATTTGTTGAACATAGTTTCCTCCCATAGATCAGAATCAATCTGCCATCTGAGATATCAGATGCCAATATGCAACGCAACAAAGAATCTCGCAGGCGCTTTACGCCATGAAAATATTGGATTTTTGACGGCCATACTGGTGGGTGCCCTATCTTGGATACGGCTTCACTGATGATCGCCTGGCTTAGCGAAAGAGGGTGTCAGACCATTGCAAACCAGTCTGTGCCAGGAC
>JABJBD010000162.1 GCA_018668795.1 Candidatus Puniceispirillum sp.
ACCTGGCCCAGTCAGATGAGGCTGCTCAAGTCGTTGGCGCTCGTCACCGGCTTTTCCATGGGGGGACAGCAGGCCAATCACTGGGCGGCAATTTTTGCTGATCGTGTTGAGCGTATGATCTGCTGGTGTGGAAGCGCCGCTACTGCCCCGCATAATTGGGTTTTTCTTGAGGGGGTAAAGGCGGGACTGCTTGCCGACCCTGCTTTTGCTGATGGCCGGTATCAGGACAATCCAACAAACGGCATCCGGGCGTTTGCGCGGATATGGGCTGGATGGGGGCCATCGCAGGCATTCTACCGTAACAAGCTGCACCGCCAATTGGGCCAAGAAACGGCCGCTGCACATATGGAAGAGTTTTGGGAACCCAACTTTTTAGCCTTTGACGCCAACGATCTGTTGGGAATGTTGCATATATGGCAATTCGCCAACATTGCCGATAATAGTTTGTTCAATGGTGATTTTGCGGCAGCGTGCGGGGCTTGAGGGCAAGGCCAGCCATGAGGAATAAGGGCCAGATGGTTATGGCGTTCAGGTGCCGCAACACGCCCTATAATTGCGTGTGTTTACGATGCCCTGGGTGAAACACCAGCTCGACCATCGTCAGGGCGGCGTTCTGGTCCCATGTTGTTCGTGAAATCACAAACAGCGCTGTGTCAGTCTTTGTGGCCAACAGCTGTGCCTCTCTCTGGCTGGCATTTTTGGCGCCAAAGTTGATGTCGCCATGGGTGAAGGGGGTGTTCTGCAACAGCCATTCATTGGCGCTGAGTCTGGCAAAGCTGACCTCTGTTAGATGCGGCATGAGGGTGGTGTTGATCCATCGATCCTCGATAACATAGGGTGTTTTATCCGCCTCGTGCAGCGCAGTTACATGCAGTAATTTTGCACCGGCCTCAAGGGCAAATTGCTGGGTCACGGCGGCTGGTGCGGGTTCGATTTGTTGGCCTAACAGATGATATCTGTAAGATTTTCCTGCGGCCTCTATCTCGCTGCGGATCAGGGGAATGGACAGGGTTGCCTTGCCCACGGGGTGGAGCGCAACGCGCGTGCCAGCCTTGCGACGGCGGTCAAGCAATCCCATCTCGGCAAGGGTGCGAAGCGCCCGGTTCACGGTGACTCGCGCACAGCCAAGTTCAACAGCAAGATCGGCCTCATTCGGGATTGACTGGCCGGGTTCCCACTCACGCGTATAGATGCGCCGTTCTACCTCAGCCATCACGTCTCGCCAGTTTGTCCGTGCTGATCCACTCATTGCTGTTAAACCGCCAAACTACAGCGTGTGACGCAAAGAGGTCAGCGCCGCACGGTAAGCCGATGTGATCTTGTCATGCGCATGGTGGCGCCCCTCGGTGACAAGATGCCGTCCAGCAGACCATACATCACGAACCAGATGATCGTCCCCGGCAAAGATAAAGCTGTCGATCAACTGGTCACCGCGGCGTCCGGCAAGGGTCACCGATTGTTTGTCCAGACCCATCAGATCGGCCCAGTAACCAGGGGCAATCTGGCCTGTCTTTCGCCCGGCGGCGCGTGCCCCGCCGGCAATCATGGCGTCAAATATGTGACGGCCCGTCGATGCTGTTGATGGTGCCAAAGCCGCGCGTGATCGGTCGCGCAGGCGCTGTGAATATTCGAGGCTGCGCAATTCCTCTGATAGTGAAATGCGGATGTTCGAGTCAGAGCCAATGGCAATCATCCCGCCAGACTCGAACCAGGCAACGCCGTCGAATATCCCATCACCAAGACTGGCCTCGGTGATCGGGCATAATCCCGCTATCGCGCCGGTTTTGGCAAGGCCTCTTGTCTCGTGGGGTTGCATTTGGGTGCAATGGATGAAACAGCAATCGGGGCCTACCTCAATATTGCCCAAAACCCATTCAACAGGCCGCGCGCCAAGATGCTGGCTGACCTCTTCGACCTCGGCGCGCTGCTCGGCCAGATGCATATGGAATGGTCCGCCCTCGCCAAGCGCGCGGGTATGGCCCAGGCTGTCTGGAGTCACCGCCCGCAGACTGTGGGGTGCCACGCCGAAAACCGTGTCGGCTGGCAGGTTGCCAAGGCCTTTACGAATGCCATCGCACAAGGCGGCAAACCCGTCCAGATCATTATGAAAACGGCATTGGCCCCGAACCAGCGGGCGCTTGTCGCAGCCGCCATATTGATAGTGAACGGGCAGCATGGTCAGCCCGATTCCGGTGGTTTGGGTGGCCGCCATAATTCGGTCAGCCATCTGCGAGCGCTGGTCATAGGCGGTGCCGTCCGGGGCGTGATGCAGATAGTGAAACTCGACATTGGTTGCATAGCCAGCTTCCAGCATTTCCATCTGCACCAGCGCGGCAATGGCTTCGACATGATCCGGGGTCAATTGGTCGAGGAACAGATACATCAACTCGCGCCAGGTCCAGAAACTGTCTTGCGGATTGTTGCTGCGATGTTCGGTCAGCCCGGCCATCGCCCGTTGAAAGGCGTGGCTGTGGGCGTTAACAGGGGCAGGCATCAGGCACGAGACATGTGCTTCGGCTGGGGGCCCGCTGAAATTTGGAGTCACCGCGGTGATGCGGCCATCATCCCCCAGTTCAACATGTACATTATCCTGCCAGCCATCAGGCAGAAGCGCGGTTTCAGCGTGAAGTGTTGGCATCATTGTTTCCTGTTGACAGGTTATTATGTATGTACATATAAATGAAAGTAGAATTTAAAGCAAGGTTCCTTAATGAAGGTATTAATCACAAATGCGGCGATGACGCTGCTGGACGATCAGCTTTCAGATGCCGCAAAAAAGAGCGTTGTGGATGAGTCCTACGGCCTTATCCCGCAGGGATATCTCTCTATGCAAGACGGATTGATCAATGCGCTTGGCCCGATGTCAGCGCTGTCAGATGACATGGTCAATGACGCCGCTATCACAAAAATAGATGCCATGGGCAAGCTGTTGACGCCTGCCTTTATTGATTGTCATACGCATGTCGTTTATGGCGGTCATCGCGCTGTCGAATTTGAATTACGCCTAAAGGGGGCCAGTTACGCCGAAGTTGCCAAGGCCGGTGGGGGCATTGTCTCGACGGTGAATGCAACACGGTCACAATCGGTGGAAGACCTTGTCGCAGGGGCATTGCCTCGGGTTGATGCGTTGCTCGGCGAGGGGGTCAGCCTGATCGAGGTGAAATCTGGATATGGTTTGGACATCGAGACCGAATTACGGATGTTGCGGGCGGGGCGGGCTATTGCGGCGGTGCGTCCGGTGCGCGTTGTTACCAGCTTTTTGGGTGCGCACGCGATGCCGCCTGGCGAAGACTGGTCACCTGAGGGCTATATTGACGAGGTCTGCATACCGGCATTGCGCCAAGCGCATAGCGAAGGGCTGGTGGATGCGGTGGATGGCTTTTGCGAGTCAATCGCCTTTAGCGCGGATCAGAT
>JABJBD010000034.1 GCA_018668795.1 Candidatus Puniceispirillum sp.
AATAATAATTTAAAAATGCTAAAATTGGAACAACAATGAAATTAATGCCAATAACATAAACGTTGTCACTCAGCCTTCGATCAACCAGCTAATCAAGTAAGCTTCGAGTTCCAAGTTACTAAACCATTAGATTACTCAATCGCAAAAAATTGGAAACAGCGCCAGCAACCATGATCTAACTTCCCAGGTTCGGGAACTGGGTTCAAGACCTTGACTGTTATCCATACTGTTATCCAAAATAAGGCGTTTTAACTAGGCACTATTTTTGCTAAGCTATTGTTAACATTGAAAGTCAAAACTTTGATAGAGCATCGGTAAGGCTTCGAACTCCCGCACGCCGCTCCATCCCCTCATTTCAAAGCCATTTTTAGGGCATCAGGTATTCATTTAAGCCCCTGTTTTAAACGAAACTGTTCTGAAACAGGCACAAAGAGAGTTAACATGAAACGTCTGCACATCGCTTCCATTCCCGCAGATGGGATCGGCCCCGAAGTTATTTCTGTCGGTATTGAGATTGTACAGGCTGTCTGTGAACGCAACACCAATATCGATCTTGAATTCACACATTTTGACTGGGGCTCTGATTATTACAGGCTGCATGGCGTGATGATGCCTGCGGATGGGTTGGAAACCCTAAAGAAATTCGATGCGATCTATTTTGGCGCGGTTGGTGCGCCTGACGTACCGGATCATGTCACCTTATGGGGCTTGCGCCTGCCGATTTGTCAGGGATTTGATCAATACGCCAATGTCCGCCCAACAAAGATAATTCCGGGTATTGATTCACCCTTGCGCAATGCTGAGCCTGGTGATCTGGATTGGGTCATTGTGCGTGAAAACTCAGAAGGTGAATATTCAGGTAATGGCGGGCGGACACATCGCGGGATGCCCGAAGAAGTTGGCACCGAGGTGGCTATTTTCACGCGCGTAGGGGTGACCCGTATCATGCGCTATGCTTTCCGCCTTGCCCAGTCGCGCCCTCGCAAATACCTGACCGTGGTAACAAAATCCAATGCCCAGCGTCATGGCATGGTCATGTGGGATGAAATCGCCGAACAGGTCGCAGCTGAATTTCCCGATGTCACATGGGATAAAATGCTCGTTGACGCTATGACCGTGCGGATGACATTACAGCCAGACAGTCTTGATACCATTGTGGCAACGAATCTACATGCTGATATTCTGTCTGATCTGGCAGGCGCGCTAGCTGGCAGCATTGGCGTTGCTCCCACCGCCAATATAGACCCGGAAGGTCGGTTTCCCTCCATGTTTGAGCCTATCCACGGCTCGGCCTTTGATATTACTGGCAAAGGCATTGCCAATCCAGTGGCAACTTTCTGGACAGGCGCGCAGATGCTTGACCATCTTGGTCTGAATGATGAAGCAAACCGGCTTATCGCTGCCATTGAAAAGGTCTGTGCTGATGGCATTCTGACGCCTGATGTGGGTGGTAACGCAACCACCAGACAGGTAACAGACGCGGTTCTCGACGCCATCCGCCAGATGAATGCCTGACCGAACTTTCTTTCCCTCAGAACAGGTGGCTACAGATTACGTTCTGGCCGCTTCAAACGCTGCCCATGCTTTTTCAAAAGCGTCATAATCAAAATTGCCTGCCCGTGCTGGCTCAAGCACAAGCTTTTCGGTTGCCAGCAACGTCTTGATCGCGTCAAAAAGATCACCTGTCACATCTTTGGGAATAACCAGCGCGCCATGTCGATCCGCATGCACCAGATCACCATCCTCTACCACAAGCCCAAAGACATTTACCTGCGTGCCGATTTCGGTGACATGCACAAAAGCATGTGACGGACCAACCGATCCTGCAACTACCGGAAAACCTGCGGGCAAATCACCAAGATCACGCATCACCCCATTGGTCAATGCACCGCCCACACCAAATCCCTTATGCACTGTGGTGTTGATTTCGCCCCAGAAAGCGCCAACGCAATCTGGAAAATCAACATCCTCGATCACGGCAATCGTTGGGCGAGCGGCCTCGGCCATATGCTTGTAATAAGTCATACGCCTTGCTTTCACCTCATCGACAGGGTCAACCGAAGGGCGCTGGGCTGAAATCTTGGCTGTCCGCGCATAGCCAACGATTGCAGGTGCCTGCGGGTCAGACGCCTGCATGGTACCACGGGTAAAATTATCGAAACCACGTTTCCCCTGTGCCACTTCGATAGCGTTACACACAGTCGGGGTATCAACCTGCTGCAATAATGTTAAAAGTTCCTGTTTCATGTTTCCTCCAACCAGCGCCGAAGCACCACATTTACCTTATCGGCTTGTTCTAATGTTGGCAGATGTCCGGCACCGCCAATAATCTCGAATGTCGAACTAACGACCAAATCATGCATCAGCTGATGTCGCGCAATTGGGCATAATACATCATCTTCGCCGCATACCACCATTGTTGGCACGGTGACTTTTTTCAATGTCTCTTGTTGATCCTGACGATCACGCAAAGCAACAGACTGATTAACAAACGCATCGACGCCAAGGTCAATAGCCATATCCATACACACATCCAGAATCTGGCTACGATGTGGGCCATCCGAAAGATAGTTAGGTTTCATTTCATGCTTCATAATCTCGGATAACGCCCCTGCCCTAGCTTTCGCAATTTGGGGCGCACGTCGTGCTTTCATGACGTCTGTTTCGGCCAGTGGATTGGTATCGAACAGAGCAAGGCGCGTGACCCGCTCGGGGGCTTGCCGCATAATCTCCATCGCCACAATCCCACCCATCGACAAACCAGCCAGCGCAAAATGCGGCGGCGTTTCGGCAAGTACCGATCTGGCCAGACCAGCGATACTATCATGCTGTGTCATATCGGGAATACTGATCGCCCATGATGACGACAGTGCGTCTATCTGCGGCGCGAACAGGCGAGCATCACACATCATGCCTGGCAATAGAACCAACGGGGTTTGCATGATCGACTTGTCTGCTTTCTGCTATAACCGTTCGGACGCTATAGCTGCCCCATCGGCCAGCGTCTTCAGCTTGGCATAGGCAATATCTGGATCAACCGCGCCAAAACCAGCAAAAGTGCCAAAGCCACAATCTGATCCGGCAATCACGCGATCAGCACCAACAATATCGGTAAATTTTTCAATACGCTGCGCCACTAATTCTGGATGTTCAACAAAATTCGTTGTCGTATCAACCACCCCTGGTACCAGCACTTTATCGTCGGGAATCTCGGCTTTGCGATCACGAAATACGGTCCATTCATGTGCATGACGTGGGTTTGATGTTTCAAACAGAACATAGCGCGCCCGTGTTGACATCAATGTCGAAAACACTTTGTCCATATCAATGTCACAAACATGCGGGCCTTCATAATTGCCCCAGCAGATATGCACCCGCACATGCGCTGGATCAATATCACGCAAGGCATGATTCAGCGCCTCAACATGCATATTGGCAATAGCGACAAATTCGGCATCCGACAGATCGGCAAACAGCATATGCCGTGACAGTGCCAGATCCGGACAATCAAGTTGCAGATCAATACCTGCATTGACGATCGTTTCATATTCGGCCTTCATGGCATCGGCCAAAGCGGCAAGATAGGCTTCGCGGGTTTTATAATGCTGATTTTGCAAAAACAGCGAAATCACCCCGGGCGATGCCGCATTCATGAAAGCGCGCTGTGCGTCATGCGCATTCATCCCCGCTTTTAAATTGGCAATATCGCTTTCCAGCTCGCCTTGTCCTTTGGATTTCACCTCACCTGTACACATTGGACGCGCATATTGCGGGGTGCCTCCATCATCGGCCAGACGCTTTAGAAACCCTGGAAACAGCTTCAGATCACCTGGCGGATTACGATCACTATCGCCTGAAAACCCTGTATAGCGATCCTTGACATAGGTGGCATAGGAAATCTTTGATGTCTCACCATCTGATACAATATCAATACCAGCTTCGACCTGCTTGCGGACTGTTTCATCACAGGCTGATGCCATACATGCGTCAAATGCCGCCGCGTCATAGGGCTGCACATTCTCACGCGCAAAAATGAAATCAACCACGTCCTGCGTGCGGGGCAAAGACCCAACATGGCTTGTCAAAATTTTTGTCATTACGCTACTCCCTTATTTATAGCTCTTGATATTGCTGCTAATAGCTGTGGCGATTATCACTGAAAAAATTCATCGTCGGGCCTGCTTCATCATCCGTATTACACACTCTGAACAGGCTGGCTTCACCGCTCATTGCCACCTGCAAACTGCGTTGAACATCAGGCGGAACAGCAAACACATCACCAGCGGCCAGCACAGTCTGCCCCCCATCCCATGTCACTTTCCAATAGCCCCGCATGACTATTAAAATCTCGTGCCGTTCAGTGCTATAAGCTTTGCCATCAACTGACCCTGACGTTAGCAGTTCAAGCGTAAAGCCAGGCCGATCAATCAGCATCCCATCCTCGCCAATAACGGTCACAGGTTGTCGGTCAGCAAGCGCCACCATATCCAGATAGCGGGCAACAAAACGCGGCACGAACATAGCTGTCCCTACCTTAGGGAAAAGCGCCATGTCATGTTCATCAAGCACCCGCATAGGCAAGACACCATCGGGCAAACTCTCGCCTTTGTGGCTATCATACAGCACTCCGTTTTGACCCAGAACTAGGCCATGATCTCTGGCATCATCGATCACTTGTGGCGCCCATACCACCCCACCACCAGCGTCATCACCACCAAGCACCGCCATGATCATGCCATAGTCGGTACCGATATTTTCAAACCCACGGAAAATACCTGTGGGGATATTGATTACATCCCCTTCGGTAAGCGTCACTTCGCCATCAGTGCCATCATTGCCCCAGAAAAACCGCCAGCGGCCAGATAACACGAAAAACACCTCGGCAGTGCGATGCGTATGCAGTGAATTGCGGCATTTCGGCGGTTGCCCCGCCGCCCCTATATTAAACCCTGGCGTATCTTTGATATGCACATGCTGGTCAGCGGATTCGGACACCCCACCGCCAATAATCGTGAAGTTTTCCTTCTTATCAGACCCGGGTGTATGTGCATCAATAAAGGCCGTACGACATGGTACAAGATCACCATATCGAACGATCCGGCTTTCCATATTATCAGATGTCATTGCACAACCTCCCCGTATGATTTCAGACCATCATCCAGCATGCATAAGTATCTGTTTCCAAACAGATGTTTCATCAAAAAGAACATATTCGCGGCGCAGACCCCACGGTCCGAATTCGGCATGACACGCGCCCATGACATAAACCTCTGCACCTGTTGGCGCCCCAAAGCTACCCCAGCCCTCATGCTTGCCATGCAGGCCCCAGCGGATTGCCGCGCGGGGTGGCATATGCGCGTCACTACGGCCAATCTGATGCGCGATGGTGAATGTCGCTTTTGGAAAGCTGGAACGCAACCCCATCCAGAACTGGTCAGCCGCATCATGGCTATGGCCCGTCACGCCGCCTGGCAATTCCAGATGACAGGCGCGATCATACGCTGTCGGAATAACAGCCATATCCCCACCCATCATGCGCTCAAGAATATCGGCATATTTTTGTCCCCATTCATTATTATTACCGCGCCCTTTATAGGGGCCAGGCACATCAATCGCTGGGGTGAATGGTTTGACACAAGACGCAACACCGCCCTCACGCGCAATCAAATCAGCCGCATAATCTTTGGGATTCCAGCCAAGCTGGCGCACCACCGCGCCCTGATCGCGAATCAACCATTCATCGTTGATCTGGTTATTGATCGCATGGCAATCAGCAATGACACGATAGCTTAGCTTAGTGCCGGTAGCCTTGCCATAGACACCATCGGCACTATGCGTTGCCGTTGACAAAATCCGGTGCGATGACAGCATCCCCTCTTCTGGCGATCCCGACCAGATCACATCCTCACCAAGCAATCGGCGATCGGGGAATTCAGCCAATGTCGCCATTGTTGCGGCAATGACATCTTTATTACCAATGACAACTGACCCGGGCGATCTTACAGGTATATCAGGCGTATAATAATGCTCAAGCGTGGCGATGCCGCGTTGTTCCCATATTTCCTGCGTTATCCCGATAATATAATCGGGAAAGTCCTTCCAGCGACTATCAAACCCCTTCATCTTCCCATCCCTTTTGTATCTTGGCCGAACCGCGAACGATCAAGGCACCATCCAGTTCAACATTACGCAACTTGCTGTTTCCATGCTCGATCCGCGCCATCAATATGGCAATCGTCTCGCTGACCATTTTATTTACCGGTTGCCGCACCGTTGTCAGATTATAACTTGTCCAGCTGGCAAGCTGCACATCGTCATAACCAACGACCGACACATCATCAGGCACTAAAAACCCCATTTCAAAGCGCAGAACATCCATAACCGCAAATGCCATATGATCGTTGGCAACGAATACGGCATCAGGGATCACACGCTGACTGAACATGTCACGGGCGGCAATACGGGCTTCTTCCAGAACAAAATTACCGCATCCGCGTGCAAACAGGCTTTGTCCTGCGTCTGCCAAGCCCTTGATAAATCCGGCTTCACGTTCATGCTGGGTCGATGCACCATCCCACCCAGCGATATAGCCTATACGCTGATGTCCACCTGCAATCAGAAACTGAGCCAGTTTCTGCCCGCCAGACATATTGTTTGATGTAACAGAACTAAAGCCCAGATCGCTTTGCCGACGGTTAAACAGCACCACGGGAATGCCGGCCTCGTCACAGCGTTTGGCCAGACTTGAAGACATGGCAACCGACGCCATGATGACGCCATCGACTTGATAATCCAGAATCTCTTCCAGCACCTGATCTATATTGCCAGCTGTTTTGGACGCCATGAAAACAAGCACATGATAACCTTGTTCCTGCAAGCACATAGACAGCCGTTCCAGCGCTTCGGGATAGAACTGGTTATCAAGATA
>JABJBD010000160.1 GCA_018668795.1 Candidatus Puniceispirillum sp.
TCATAAAGGACAAAAAGAAGCAGCCCATGCACTTGGTATTCCGGCAAATCGCACATTGCGTCTGGTTGTTATTCCACAAGCATTGCCGCTTATCATTCCACCAATCGCAAGTAATTACCTTAACCTGACCAAAAATTCATCATTAGCTATCGCTATTGGTTATTTTGATATTGTGGCGACGTTAGGGGGAATTTCATTGATGCAAACAGGCAAGGAGGTGGAGACCATGTCTCTTGTGCTTCTGATTTACTTATGTCTGTCCCTTTGCATCTCGGCGTCAATGAATTTCCTGAACCACCGCGTTACGTTGAAGGCTAGATAATAATGACAGCTTCAATTGAAACATCTAAAAAGCCAAACGCTACTGAGGATATGCTTCCGCCGCGTGGTGAGACAGGTATTATATTATGGTTACGCAAGAATCTGTTTGCTACGCCCACGGATACCGTACTTACCCTTTTTTGCATGTATATTCTGTATCTATTCGTGCCAGGTTTTGTCGAATGGTCGATAATTGATGCTGTATGGTCTGCATCAGGCAGAGTTGATTGCTGGGAGCAGATGGAAGAGCCCAACAGCGCGGCGTGCTGGGCTTTTGTTAGTACGCGTCTTCAGTTGCTGGTCTATGGCTTTTATCCCGAAGAATATATCTGGCGAGTCAATATTGCCTTTGTTCTGTTCCTGTTAGCGTTAGTGCCGGTCTTGTGGGACAACACACCACGTAGGCCTTTGGCTTTGCTTTATTCAGCTTTATTCCCATTCATTGCAACATGGCTTGTTTTTGGTGGTTTTGGTATAGAGGCTGTTGAAACCAAGAAGATTGGCGGTATTGCACTGACCTTGCTTATTGGGGTGACAGGCATTGCCTTTTCATTGCCTATTGGCATCATGCTGGCGCTTGGACGTACTTCAAAACTGCCGGTTCTAAAGATGCTTTCAGTCATCTTTATTGAATTTATCCGCGGTGTACCATTGATTGCGTTGCTTTTCATCGCATCAACTATGCTGAATTACTTCCTGCCACCAGGTACGACGTTTGATCTTCTGGTGCGGGTTCTGATCATGGTTACATTTTTTGCCTCTGCCTATATGGCCGAGGTGATTCGTGGTGGTCTGGCAGGTATTCCAAAAGGACAAATTGAGGCAGCGCAAGCGTCTGGTTTGACCTATTGGAAGACAACATATCTGATTGTCATGCCGCAAGTTCTGAAAATTTCGATACCGGGTATCGTGAATACATTTATCGGCTTGTTCAAAGACACGACTCTTGTTCTGATTATTGGCATGTTTGATGTGCTTGGTATGGGACGTTCGTCACTAGCTGACCCGAACTGGAACGGTCTAGCGCGCGAGATATATATCTTTGTTGCAATCTTCTTTTTCATATGCTGCTACGGGATGAGTTACTACTCGGCCTATCTGGAGCGTAAACTTGATACTGAAAACAAATTTCAGAAGAAATAATTGGCTGGGAACAAAATGGCTAAGAAACCGAATAAATCTACAAATGGCGAAACCGTTATCCGCATCGAAGCGATGCATAAATGGTTTGGCAATTTTCATGCTCTAAAAAACATCGATCTGACAGTTAAATCTGGTGAAAAAATTGTTATTTGTGGACCATCTGGTTCAGGAAAATCAACGCTGATTCGCTGTATCAACCGTCTGGAAGAACATCAGAAGGGTGTGATTAATGTACACGGCACTGATCTGACGAGCGATCTTAAGGATATTGAAACGATCCGTTCAGAAGTCGGTATGGTGTTTCAGAGCTTCAATCTGTTCCCCCATCTAACCATTTTGGAGAACTGCGTGCTTGCCCCCATCTGGGTTCGCAAGATGCCGCGCAAAGAGGCCGAAGAGATTGCCTTGCAATATCTGGAGCGTGTTCGTATTCCGGAACAAGCACTCAAATATCCTGGCCAGCTATCAGGTGGTCAGCAGCAGCGTGTGGCTATTGCCCGTGCCTTGTGTATGCGTCCACGGATTATGTTGTTCGATGAGCCAACATCTGCACTTGATCCAGAAATGATCAAGGAAGTGCTCGAAACGATGATTACGCTTGCCGAAGATGGCATGACCATGATTGTTGTTACGCATGAGATGGGCTTTGCGCGTAAAGTTGCAAACCGCGTTATCTTTATGGATGCAGGTGAAATCGTCGAAGAGAATGATCCGGAAACATTCTTTAATAAGCCAAAGAACGATCGCACAAAGCTATTCCTAAGCCAGATTCTTAACGACTGATGTGAATGTTGATCCGGTCCGTTCCGTGGCCGGATTGCTGTGCGTGTTAGGCTTGGCCCGTTTCAATGGGGGCATCTGATGTGCCCCATTCAGCCCAAGACCCATCAAACATTGAAACCTGTTGATGGCCAACAAGCTCTAGCGCAAGCGCCAATGCACAAGCCGTAACGCCTGAACCGCAGGTGGTTGTGATCCTTTCCGCCAGGTCAACACCACCAGATTCGATGATTTGCTTCAATTCACTGGTAGTTTTCAACAGTTTTGTATCAGGATCAAATAGTGAGGTCACAGGTACATTTAAAGAATCCGGAATATGGCCAGAACGGATCCCCGCACGTGGTTCTGGTAATTCGCCTGAAAAACGCCCTGCGGCTCTAGCATCAACAATCTGACCGGCAATACCAGCTTCTACCTGTGGGCGTAAATCTTGCATATAGGCGACTGTGGCATTTTGTGCATTGCCAGCGATGAAATCACCAGTATTCGTGGGTTTTGAAGTGTTTTTTTGCAAGCTACCACCAGCTTGTTTCCATGCTGTTAATCCACCATCAAGATAGCTGACATTGGTGTGGCCAAACAGGCGAAACAGCCACCAAGCGCGGGCAGATGACATAAACAGCGAATCATCATAGACAATCACATGATCATTCTGATTTACGCCAAGGGCCCGGATATGCGTCTCAAAAACCTCGGCAGATGGCACAGTGTGCGGTAGCGCGGCATCAGGGTCGGCAATGACGCCAAGATCAAACCGCTGGGCACTAGGTATATGCCCTTCATCAAATTCAGTAATCGCGTCACGCCCAGTTGCCGGAATATGAAATGTAGCATCAAATATTTTTAAATCAATATCTTCAATATGCGCTTTAAGCCATTCAGCTGAAACAATATTTTTATTATCAAACATATCGATTATCTCACTATAGCCAGTCGGGTACAGGTAATTGCTTTTCGCGAAGAAATTCTGGATTCCAGACCTTTGATTGATAACGTTGCCCACTGTCACATAGAATGGTGACAATGGTGTGACCCGGACCCATTTCACGTGCCATTGCAACAGCACCAGCAACATTGATCGCCGAAGAGCCGCCTAAATAGAGGCCTTCGTCTCGCATTAAAGCATAGATAAAAGGCAAGGCATCTTTATCGCTGAGACAGAATGGCATATCAACAAACGCTTTTTCCAGATTAGCGGTGATGCGTCCTTGACCAATGCCTTCTGAAATTGAATTGCCTTCGGCTTTAAGTTCACCATGTGCATAGAAATTATACAAGGCAGACCCTTCAGGGTCAGCAAGGCCAATTTTGATATTGGGATTCATTTCTTTCAAGAATTGGCCAACGCCAGCCAATGTACCGCCAGATCCAACTGAACAGATAAATCCATCAACCTCATGGTCGGTTTGTTCCCATATTTCGGGTCCCGTGGTTTTGTAATGACCGTCAAGATTGGCTGTATTATCAAACTGGTTTGCCCAGATCACCCCACCATTATGCGCCCCACTTAATTCCTGGGCGAGGCGTTCAGAATAACGGACATAATTGTCTGGATTTTTATAAGGTACGGCCGGAACAAGGCGCAGATCAGCACCATAAATGCGGAGATATTGTTTTTTTTCATCGCTTTGTGTTTCAGGCATTACGATAACAGATTTATAACCTTTGGCATTACCAACCATGGTCAAGCCAATACCCGTGTTGCCTGCCGTGCCTTCAACAATCATACCGCCAGGGCCTAGCAACCCTCTGTTTTCGGCATCTTCAATGATAGCGAGCGCTGCGCGGTCCTTTACCGAGCCACCTGGATTCATAAATTCAGCTTTGCCCAGAATAGTACAACTTGTCATTTCGGATACAGCACGAAGCTTTATCAGAGGGGTATTGCCAATAGATGCCAAAAAATCATTTTTATGCATTACAAACAGTTCTTCGTTCAGGGATGAAAGGGAATAGAAATCTTAATTCATAATAAGCCCATTGTTGCTGGATGCAAAATTGTTTTTAAAATTGACGGTTGGCAGAATTACAAGTTCATGCCAGTTTAATGTGTTGGTTTAGTTAATCGCTGCACATCGAATTGTTTGGACAACACATGGCTCGCATCACACTTTTACGGCATGGTAAAAGCGAAAACCCCCAAGCTGGGTTTGCTGATTTTGATCGTGCGCTTAATAACCGCGGGCAAAAGAATGCTGATAATGTCGGTAAAATGATGATGCGCCAGAAGATGTTGCCCGACCTTGTGCTTGTATCACCAGCAGTGCGCACCAAGCAGACATATGAAATTGCGTCCCAAAACTGGTCTGATATTCCGATGGAATTTGTTGATAGCCTTTATGAAGCCACAGCAAACCAGTTGATGTATGTGATTGAAGAACGGGCAGGGCAATACCAAAATGTGCTTGTGATTGGCCACAATCCTAGTCTAGTCGTTCTGCTTAATCGTATGGTTGGATCTACACATACTGACAATAATTTGTCTTATTTTCCGACATGCTGTCTTGCTGACATTGGTTTCGAAGCCGATAGGATATGCGATATAAACCCTGAGGACGGGCGTCTATTATCAATTATACGTGCGCGTTCTTTGGATCATCATTCTCTTTAGCTTGTGATGCGCTAGTTCATTCATTCAAGAAAAAAGATGGGTTTTTCCCCTACATTGCGTTGACAAGTATGTTTTAGCGTATTAAAACGCTGAAACATACGACATAATATATGGTTCACATGAAGCGTAATGAAATCGAAAGCGAGCATGAACAGGATCTGTTTGATGCCATACTGACACTGGAGAATAACGAAGAAGCACGAAGCTTTTTTTATGATCTTTGTACGCCTGCCGAATTAGAAGGGCTGGTGGATCGTTGGCGTGTGGCACAGATGCTTGTTCAAAAAGTGCCATATCGCAAGATCGCTGAAGAAACAAGCGTCAGCACAGCGACGATTGTCAGGGTCGCACGCTTTCTTAATAACGGTTTTGATGGCTATAAAACAATTATGCAACGCCAAGGTAAGCTCTAGGTAAAGGACAATGAAATAATGAATGCGATGAGTGAAAACGGCAGGTTGAAAATTGCCATGCAGAAATCAGGGCGTCTGGCTGACATGTCGATGCAGTTACTTGAAAAATGTGGCATTTCGCTATCCAAGAGCCGTGACCAGCTTTTATGTATGGCGGATAATTTTCCGTTAGATGTGTTTCTGGTGCGCGATGATGATATTCCAGCTTTTCTGGCCACGAATGTGTGTCAGCTAGGGATTCTGGGGCAAAATGCATTGCTGGAACAGCAAGCAAATGAAAATGGAAAATATGCCGGACTAGAGGAAGTTATGGCGCTTGGTTATGGTAAGTGCCGTCTTTCGATCGCTGTGCCGAATGATTTTGACTATAAAGATGTTACGTCGCTTGCTGGTAAGACGATTGCAACGTCCTATCGTGGGTTGTTGTCAAACTATCTGGCGGAAAAGAATGTTTCTGCCGATATTGTAACGATGCAGGGCGCGGTTGAGGTTGCCCCACGTACCCATCTTGCTGATGTGATTTGTGATCTTGTTTCAACGGGTAATACGCTAAAATCAAATGGATTGCGCGAAACCGATATTGTTATGCAATCGCAAGCTGTGGTTATTAAAAATGCTATAGATGACCCTGAAATCAATTTAATCTACGAAAAGCTTATCGCGCGATTACGTGCCGTTTTACGAGCCGAAAATAGCCGCTATATTATGCTGAACAGCCCGATAGATTCGTTGGATGCGATTAAGGCGGTATTGCCCGGTTCGCAATCTCCCACTGTTATGCCGCTACAGGGGCGTGACGATATGGTCGCTGTGCATGCGGTCTGCGAAGAGGGGGTGTTTTGGAATACAATGGAAGCCCTGAAAGCCAAAGGTGCCAATTCCATTCTAGTTGTGCCAATCGAAAAAATGCTGGATTAGAGGCAAGATATGACGACCAATAAAAATCAATCGACATCGGCTATCGTTAATCGGGCACGCCCTGAAATTCTGTCGATGAAAGGTTATTCATCTGCCCGTTCTCTTCAAACTGGCGCAAATACATCTATTTTTCTTGATGCTAATGAATGCCCTTTTGAGCCATTTATCGGCGCAAGTAATCTGGCGCGTTATCCGACTCAGCAACCTGTTAGGCTAGCTGTCGCGATTTGTGACTGGCTGGATATTTCAACACGCAATCTGACTGTTACACGTGGTGCTGATGAGGCGATTGAATGTCTAATGCGTGCCTTTTGTGTGCCAAATACCGATAATGTTGTGATTTGCCCCCCTACCTTTGCCATGTATCGTCAATCAGCCATCCTGCATTCGGTTGAAACACGGGATGCACCACTCAATGATAGCTTTGCTCTTGACCTTGAAGCCATTAGCAAGGTGGTGGATGCTAATACCAAGATGATATTCATATGTTCGCCAAATAATCCGACTGGCAATGTCATGGCGCGTGATGATATTTTAAGCCTATGTGCGACTTATTCTGAGCAGGCATTGATCGTTTTGGATGAAACCTATATCCAATATGCCGAGGCCAGTAGTTTAATTCCCATGATTGAGGCGACGCCTAATCTGGTGATTTTGCGCACGTTATCGAAATCGCACGCGGCGGCAGGTTTGCGTTGTGGTGCAACGATTGCACGTAGTGAAATTACCCAGCTTTTACAAAAGGTTTTGGCGCCATACCCTCTGGCCAGTCCTGTTGTTGAGGCTGGGCTTGCTATATTGACGTCTAAGAATCATCGACAACTAGCCGAAAAGCGAAATGCGCTTATTGAGCGCCGAGATCGGTTTATTCCGCTTTTGGCTAAACTACCGATGGTTGACGAGATTTTGCCAAGTGATGCAAACTTCATTCTGTTACGTGTTCAGGACGCTGACGCATTTTATGCTACCTGTCTTGAGGCTGGCATTGTCGTGCGCAATCAGTCGCACCAGCCAGGTTTGGCCAATAGCATCCGCATATCGATTGGCACAGAAGATGACATGAATATGCTTATGGCGGCGCTTCGTGGTGATAATATGGAACGCGAAAGTGAAGCCCCCAGAATTGGTAAGGTCATCCGCAAGACCAGTGAAACTGCTATTTCGGTTGCTGTGAATCTCGACAAGGCATCACCAGTCAATATCAATACCGGTATCGGATTTTACGATCACATGCTGGATCAGATTGCCAAACATGGTGGCTTTTCCTTGGAAGTTGAATGTGACGGTGATCTGCATATTGACGCGCATCACACTGTTGAAGATTGTGCGATTGCGTTAGGTCAGGCGATCCGAACGGCACTAGGTGATAAACGCGGTATAAATCGCTATGGCTTTATGCTGCCAATGGATGAAACATTGGTGAATGTAGCGCTTGATCTGAGTGGTCGTTTCTATCTTGATTTCAAGGCTGATTTTCCAGCTACGCATGTAGGTGATTTGCCTACCGATATGGTGCCGCATTTCTTTTATTCGCTAGCCGAACATATGCAGGCTAATCTGCATATTTCAGTAACAGGGGAAAATGCTCATCATATGGTTGAAGCCTGTTTCAAAGGGTTTGGCCGAACCATACGACAAGCTGTTCGTCGTGAAGGTAGCGAATTGCCAAGTACGAAAGGCGTATTATGATCGCCATTATTGATAGCGGTGGTGCCAATATTGCGTCTGTGCAATTTGCCCTCGAACGTTTGAACGCGCGCAGTATATTAACAACTGATGCTACGATAATCCGTGACGCAGAACGGGTGATTTTGCCAGGTGTAGGGGCAGCTCCTGTTGCTATGGACATTTTATCCAAAGCTAATTTGGTTGATGTCATTCATAGCCTGACGCAACCTGTTTTGGGTGTATGTCTGGGGATGCAGCTTTTGTTTGACCGGTCGCCAGAAAAAGCCGTTGGCAGCGATCAGGACACTAGCTTGCTTGGCTTAACATCTGGCAATTGTTCTGCCTTTACCCCAGCGATAGACCGCTCAGTGCCACATATGGGATGGAATAGTCTGGAATTTACCAGCGAGCATGCATTGCTTGATGGGATCGATCAAGGCGCATATGTTTATTTTGTACATTCGTACTTTGCCCCCATTAACAGTGCAACAATTGCCAGCTGTAATTATGGTGATCGATTTACCGCCATTGTGGCAGATCGCAATTTTATGGGATGCCAGTTTCATCCCGAACGTTCCGGCCCTGTTGGCGCACGGATTTTGAAAAATTTTCTGGAGATGCCAGCATGATAATCTATCCAGCGATTGATTTAATCGGGGGGGCTGTTGTGCGCCTTAATAAAGGTGATTTTGATCAGCAGACAACCTATGGCACTGATCCCGTGTCTGTTGCTAAATCATATGCGGATGCTGGAGCAAATTGGCTTCATCTTGTTGATCTTGATGGGGCTAAAAACCCTGCTAACCGCCAGCTTGAGTTGATTTCGAGAATTATTGATGAAAGCGGCCTTAAAGTCCAAACAGGTGGTGGTATCCGAAGCGTAGATGATGTTGCGGCATTGGTGAAGGCCGGAGCAAGTCGTGTTGTTGTTGGCAGTCTGGCGGTGTGTGATTATGCGGCAGGTGAGGCCTTGTTTGACAGATTCGGTGGTGAAACTATCTGTCTTGCGGCGGATGTCATGCCGGTAACTGATGCATGCGACGATATAAGCTATAATATCGCGCTGTCCGGATGGCAGGAAACAAGCGACTTGTCCCTGTTTGCGTTTCTGGGACATTACGCCGAACATGGTTTAGTACATTCGTTATGCACCGATATTGCCCGTGATGGCATGATGACTGGATGTAACCGCGATCTTTACACTGCGGTAAAAGCCACATTCCCGAATATCAAACTTCAGGCATCCGGCGGGGTAAGTGCGCTTGATGACATTATAGGCTTGCCGACGGATGGTGTGATAATCGGCAAAGCATTATATGAACGTGTGTTTAGCGTAGGAGAAGCGCTGGAGGCCGTAGCATGCTGACAAAAAGAATCATAGCTTGCCTAGATGTGAAGGATGGCCGTGTTGTCAAAGGGGTTCAGTTCCGCAATCACCGCGATATGGGTGATATATTGGAGCTTAGCCAGCGTTATGCCGATGAAGGCGTGGATGAGTTGGTGTTCTATGATATCACTGCCAGTGCCGATGGCCGTGTTGTTGATAAAAGCTGGGTAAATGCAGTCGCCAGGCGAATCAATATTCCCTTTTGTGTGGCAGGCGGCATCCGCTCAGTTGAAGATGCTAAAGTTTTGCTTAATGATGGTGCCGATAAGATTTCAGTTAATTCACCAGCGCTTGAACGTCCCGAATTCATCAGTGATTTGGCTGCGGCCTTTGGCACGCAATGCGTTGTTGTTGGCATAGACTCGCGCCGCGAGGATGACAGTTTTCAAGTTTATCAATATACCGGTGACGTTGAAAAAACGATCAAATCTAAACGCAATACTATTGACTGGGCAAAACAGGCTGTTTTGCTTGGTGCAGGTGAGATTGTTTTAAACTGCATGAATAATGACGGCGTCAAACAAGGCTATGATCTGGCGCAGCTAAAGCTGGTACGTGACGCTGTGTCGGTGCCCGTGATTGCATCTGGCGGTGCTGGTGATTACGATCATTTTGTTGATCTGTTTATGCAGACCAATATTGATGGCGGTCTGGCGGCCTCTATTTTTCATAGTGGACAGATACCAATCCCCGACCTCAAAGCCTATTTAAAATCCAAACAAATCGAAGTGAGAATTTAGCGATGTCTGTTCCTGACATGATCAACCTTGATGACCCCGACTGGAACAAGGGGGGGGAAAGCGGCTTGCTACCAGCTATTATTCAGGATGCGGATACACATGATGTGCTGATGCTTGGCTATATGAGCCGAGATGCTCTGGCGGCAAGCTATGACAGTGGCAAGGTTACGTTCTATAGCCGATCCAAGCAACGCCTATGGATGAAAGGTGAAAGCTCGGGCAATATGTTGACATTGGTTGATGTAAAACTTGATTGCGACAAAGATACCTTGTTGGTTACGGCAACACCTGCCGGGCCAACATGCCATACCGGAACATATTCATGCTTTGGTGAGCAATCAGCCTCAAACACAGCGTTTCTTGATCGTCTTGGCGAATTAATAAATCAAAGACATGCCGATATGCCCGAGGGTAGCTATACAACCAGCCTGTTTGAGGCCGGCAAAGCGCGTATAGCGCAAAAGGTTGGCGAAGAGGGGGTTGAGCTTGCTCTTGCCCGTATGAAGGATGACAAGGCTGAAATGACTAATGAAGCGGCCGATCTATTGTTTCATATGATGGTATTGCTGGAGGATTCTGATTTATCTCTGGCGGATGTTATTACCGTTTTACAGAATCGGCATAAATAGGCTTAATTGTGATAAGATTGGTCTTTAATTGGGAGACAGGAAAATACCATGCAAGACAAGATTGATCGGCCGCGTGCCATACCCACTAAACAAGCCGAAAATGATGCTTTTGTTGTAACCCGTTGGGATTTTGCCCCAGGTGCTGAAACAAGACAGCATATGCATGCGATGGATTATGTTGTTGTGCCGCTTACAACGGGCACGCTAACAATTGAAGGGGCAGATGGTAAGGTAACACAAAGCCCGCTGACAAGTGGGGTTTCTTATGCGCGCTATGCGGGCGTGGATCACAATGTGATTAATGATAGTGAAAGCCCGTTTAGCTTTGTAGAAATAGAAAGAAAACCCCATAAAATTACCTAATGACGCGTTGCTTGCAAATGTGTTGATTATTTATAATGCGCACGACGATCGCCAAATTCACGCACACGTTTGCGCCACGCTTCGTAACTGCCGCGCTTCAAAGTTTTGCGCATCAAAGTTTTGACCTGACTATCTGACAACCCATACAACATTTCTATCTGGGCAAAGCTATCATGGTCTGATAGCGCCATTTGTACAATCTCGCTAATATCCTCATCGGCAAGCGAGGTGGTGATGTCGGTTTTTTTCATAGATGGCTGCAATTTTGGTTAAAGAGTGTTGAAATTCACCGCACAATGATAGCATTATAATTATTAACTAATAATAAGAAACGGAGTCGGTCACTAGCCTCCACTAA
>JABJBD010000208.1 GCA_018668795.1 Candidatus Puniceispirillum sp.
CCAGCCCGCGACATGGATTCAACACCACCACCAATAGCAATTTTGGCATGGCCTAGCTGGACAAGTTGAATAGCCGAAATAATAGCCTGTAAACCAGATCCACAAAGCCTATTCACCGTCAAGGCAGGTGCATGAATTGGCAGACCAGCCTCAAGGGCAATAACACGGGCTATATAAACATCGCGCGCTTCGCTATGGAGTACATTTCCATAAACACTATGATCAACATGATGTGGCGAAACACCAACGCTTTCTAACGCCGCTTTGGTAACAAAACTGCCTAATTCCGTTGGTGCAATACCAGCCAACGCACCCCCAAATTTTCCAATAGCGGAGCGTTTCCCCCCCAGAATAACAACTGACTCTGACATTTTAATTCCTTTTGAACAGTTCTAGTTACATCAGTGCTTTTGACGTATCGAATCTCGTAATTCGTTTTTGCGTATTTTTCCAGTGGTGGTTTTTGGAAGTTGTCCAAAGATCACTTTCTTTGGACATTGATATCCAGCAAGACCTTTCTTAGCGTGAGCTATCAATTCTTCCTCTGAAACTTTGCCTGAAAGCTCAACAAAAGCACAGGGTACTTCCCCCCATTTCTCATCAGGCATGGCCACAACCGCAACAAGGCTAACAGCAGGATGAGAATAGAGCGCCTTTTCCACCTCAATGGATGATATGTTTTCACCCCCTGAAATGATTATATCTTTGGATCGATCACGAATTTCAATATAGCCATCAGGGTGTTGCACCGCGATGTCGCCGGACCAGAACCAGCCGTCCTTAAACGCTTTAGCCGTCTCATCAGGCGCCTTCAAATACCCTTTCATGACAATATTACCACGAAACACGACCTCGCCTAGTGTCTCTCCATCCCATGCAACAGGAACGCGTGTATCTGGTTTCAAGACCATTACATCTTCTTGCAACTCATAGGCGACACCTTGCCGAGCTTTTAATACTGATTGTTCATCAGGAGCTAGTGAAGCCCAACCGGGTTTTTCTGCGCAGACAACGGCGGGACCATAAACTTCGGTCAAACCATAAACATGGGTGATTGAGATACCCATGGATTCTATACCCTCTATAACGCTTGCAGGAGGAGGCGCTGCTGCTGTCATCATTTTAATCTTTTGTGAGAACGCAGGTTTTTCTGGTGCGTTCAATATCATTGACATGATGATGGGTGCACCACAAAGATGCGTAACTTTGCAATCAACAAAAGCGTCAAAGATCGCATCGGCTCTTGGTGCGCGCAAAAACACATGCGTTCCAGCAAGCAGGGTTATAGTCCAAGGAAAACACCACCCATTACAATGAAACAGTGGCAACGTCCATAAATAGACAGGATAATGCGGCATTTCCCATGTAAGCACATTATTGACAGCGTTGGTCCATGCGCCACGATGCGAATATACAACTCCCTTGGGTCGGCCTGTGGTGCCAGAGGTATAGTTCAGCGCCAGCGCGTCCCATTCATCATCCGGCAAGCAATAGTCAAAATTCTTATCACCTTCGGCCAACAATTCATCATACGTCAAAGAACCTATCTTTTTGCCGCCTGGTCCTTCACTGTCCTCAATATCAATAATCAGCAGATCACGATTGGATTGGGAAACGGCATTTGCCGCCAAAGTCGAAAATTCGGTATCAACCAATAACACCTTCGCTTCACCATGTTCTAGGATATAGGCGATAGTTCCAGCATCAAGTTTCGTATTATTCGCATTAAGAACCGCGCCAAGCGTGGGCACAGCTAGGGCGCATTCAAGCGCTTCAGGGATATTTGGTGCAATCAAGGCAACTGTATCACCCTTGCCAATGCCGCGGTTAGACAGGGCCGAAGCAAGCCGCTTGCAACGTTCGGCAACTTCTCGCCAATTGCGCCGGATGCGTCCATGAATTTGTGCCGGTAATTCTGGGTGAACGCGCTCAACACGTTTGAGAATTGACACTGGTGACAGAGCCGTGTGATTAGCCGCGTTACGCGCCAGTTCTTGACCCTCGTAGATCATTTGCTTATCCAATTTATTCCCCATGTCTCAGGACAATACGCCCCCAGCTTTCTGCCAGGCACTTACACCACCAGAAAGGTTGACTACAGGTGAGAGCCCCATATCCATGGCCACTTTTGCTGCCAAAGCCGATCGTCCACCTGATGCACAGTAAAAGACGTAAGTTTTGTCTTGATTGAATTCTGGTTTATGTGCCGGACTTTCTGGATCAATATGAAATTCCATCATACCACGAGATGAAGTGACCGCACCCTCAATGATACCGGATTTTACTTGTTCCGTGCCATCTCTTAGATCAACGAATATGTGATCTGATGAACCAACCAAAGCTAGCGCATCTTCAACGCTAATC
>JABJBD010000142.1 GCA_018668795.1 Candidatus Puniceispirillum sp.
ATTTACTTAAAGTGTTTTCTAACTAAGTTTTGATTTAGCGCAAACAAAACTCCCCACCCTTAGATCCACCAACTCATCAAATAAACCCCGGTCCGAGGCGCAACGCCCAACCCATTCTAGGCCCCACCCCTTTCGAATAAGTCATTGTGAAACATGAAATAGGATAAGTAACCCCGATCCGTGGTCCACGGTCCGTGGTCCTAGGAACTGGGATCAGGATCCTTGGATCACGGACCTATGTGCTTGGAACTTAGCCCTCGAACCTCGGAGCTTGGTTCAGGCAAGGTTGCGGGTAAGGTTTTGATAGTTGACCATATGTGACGATATGCTAAGCTATTGATATAGCTAGATTCAGTCACGAATTGGCGCTTCGGTTAGGCATCGAACTACCCTTCACCCGCTCCAATTTTCTTATTCGACATATTATAGCGCCCCATTCGGGGCCTCCTGCAACTTATCGCGGTCTCACCTATGCAGTCATGTATAATCGGTGTGGCCCAATATAAGCCATTGCGCAGATCATACAAATCAGTACCCTTTCACGGGCAATATAAACCATCCATGGGTTATTGTTCGTTGGTTTAGATATGGGGGATGTTATGTCATTGATAATCGCGTTGAAATTTTTTCACTATTTATCGCTTTTTCTGGCTGGCGGGCTTGGCGTTGCCAATGCACTTCTGGCCAAGGCGCATCAAAAGGCAGGCATGCCGCCCGCGCCACCTGTTCAAAAAACCATGATGACGCTTGCGCGCCTTGGCCTTGTCGCATTGATAATCTTGTGGGTAACAGGAGTTATTCTCACCAACCAGCTATATGGCAGTTTCAATCTTGGATGGGCGTTTCATCTGAAATTACTTGGTGCAACAGTCTTGCTTCTTGTGGTTGCCTTTTTGAATGTCCATCTGGCAGATAGCGCAAAAAAAGGCACGCCGCCAAATCCAAAAATCATGAATGCCATTCCTTATATCGCCCGCACATCTTTGGCGGCGGTACTGATCGGCATTGCGGTGGTGACAACCACATGACGCGGGCAAATACCTGACGCTTGGCGCGCCCAAATGGGTAACGACAAGACGCTTAACGGCCGATAGACGTATAAACCAGTCCGGCTTCGCGCATCTGCGCAGCATCATAGATGTTGCGTAAATCAACCAGCACCGTGCCGCGCATGGACGCAATAAAATGCGCCGCGGTCAGCGCGCGGAATTCGTTCCATTCGGTGACAATAACAACCGCATCAGCATCCACAATACAGGTATCAGCACTATCACAATAGCTGACATTGCCGGGCAGCATATGCCGTGCTTCATCCATCGCTTTCGGATCATAGGCCTTTATTTGCGCGCCTGCATTGGCAAGCTCATGCACAATATCAATTGATGGGCTATCCCGCATGTCGTCGGTTTCTGGTTTGAAGGCAAGTCCCAGAATGGCAATCACCTTGCCAGCAACAGCCCCATCTAGCGCCGACATCACGCGGCCAGCCATCGCTTGCTTGCGCCGGTCATTATAGGCCACGACTTCATCGACGATTCCAATATCGACATTATGCTGTTCGGCGGTTTTGACCAGCGCCAGCGTATCCTTTGGAAAACATGATCCGCCATAGCCAGGCCCTGCATGCAGAAACTTGTTACCAATACGCTTATCCAGCCCCATACCCTTGGCGACATCATGCACATTCGCACCGACTGCCTCACATAGGTCGGCCATCTGGTTGATATAGGAAATTTTCACCGCCAGAAAGGCATTGCTGGCATATTTAATCAGCTCGGATGTTTCCAGCGCGGTAAAGATAATCGGCGTCTCGATCAGATATAATGGTCGATACAGCGCACGTATTACCTCGCGGGCGCGTTCGCTTGTCGCGCCAACAACAACGCGGTCTGGGCGCATGAAATCGCTAATTGCTGCTCCTTCACGCAAAAATTCGGGGTTTGACGCCACGTCAAAATCAGCATCCGGATTCGTCTTTGACACAATGTCATAAACCTCACGGCCCGTGCCCACCGGCACGGTCGATTTGGTCACCACAACTGTATAGCCATCCAGATGCGGGGCAATCTCGCGTGCCACCGCATAAACAAAAGACAGGTCAGCATGGCCATCGCCGCGTCTGGCTGGCGTGCCCACCGCAATGAAAACGGCATCCGCATCGGCAACAGCGGTGCCTAGATCAGTGGTGAAATGCAAACGGCTGGCAGCGACATTACGGGCAACAAGATCTTCAAGACCTGGTTCGTAAATCGGCATGGTACCATTCTGGATAAGATCGATTTTTGCTGGATCATTATCAACGCATGTCACATCAAATCCGAATTCGGAAAAGCATGCGCCCGATACAAGGCCCACATATCCAGTTCCAACTACCGCAATTTTCAAAATACTATCTCCGTGCAAAGCTTATTCATCGACAGCCACGCTTTCAGACTTGTTATCCCCACGCTAGCATCACAATCTAATGGCTTTATTAATAGCCCAGAATTTGCTCGACGGCCATGGTCAGCACATGCCCCAGCGCGATATGTGCTTCTTGAATATGCATGGTTTTACCGCTAGGCACCGCAAACAGCATATCGCTAAGCGGTGCCAGCTTGCCGCCACCTTCACCTGTAAAACCAATGGTCTTGATGCCAGCTGTGCGGGCGGTGGCAAACGCGGCAACCACATTCGCCGAATTACCACTGGTAGAAATGCCAATCAGCACGTCACCTTCGCGCCCCAAGGCTTCGACCTGACGCTGAAAAATACCTTCAAAACCAAAATCATTCGCATAGGCGGTGATAAAAGACGTATCCGTAGTCAGCGCCAAAGCCGCCAGCCCGCCACGTGGGCGTCTATGGTCAAGCGTCGCCACAAATTCGGCAGCAATATGTTGGGCATCACCTGCCGAACCGCCATTACCGCATAACATCACCTTGCCGCCTTGCGCCAGGGCATCGGCGATCATCTGCGCGGCGTCAATAATGGCAACGGCATATATATCTGCTGTTGCCATTTTCACCGACGCTGATTCCACAAGTACCGCTTTGATTTCGGTTCCAGTTGGATATGCCATATGGACAATTACTCTATCTGTTTGCTTGCCAATCTAGTTATGAACCTATACTTGATAAGGATCAATGATGGATAGGTAAAAAGGACAGCACATGGTTAAAAAAGCCATTTTTCCTGTCGGCGGACTTGGCACACGTTTTCTGCCTGCGACCAAGGCTTTGCCTAAAGAAATGTTGCCGATCGTTGACAAACCGCTCATTCAATATGCTGTCGAAGAAGCGATCGAAGCTGGCATAGAAGAATTTATCTTTGTCACGGGCCGCAACAAGACCGCCATCGAAGATCATTTTGACCATAGTGTTGAGCTCGAATCGACATTGAAAATCCGTGGCAAGGCTCAGGCACTGGCCACCGTACATAATATGTTGCGCGATCCGGGATCGGTCATGTATGTCCGGCAACAGGAACCAGCGGGTCTTGGCCATGCTGTCTGGTGCGCGCGCCATATCGCCAAGGACGAACCGGTCGCCATCATCCTTGCTGACGATCTTATTCTGGGCAAAAGCTGCCTTGCCGAAATGGTTGATGCCTATGACGCCAAGGGCGGCGGCAATATGGTTGCGGTCATGGATGTGCCGCCTTCGCAAACCGAATCATATGGCATCGTAACGCCGGGCAAGATTGATGGAGCCTGTATCGACGTACAGGGGCTAGTCGAAAAACCAGCCCCCGATCAGGCACCGTCAACACTTGCTGTTGTTGGACGCTATATCATCCAGCCTGAGGTGTTTGCCACATTGGCTACACAGGAACGCGGTGCTGGCAATGAAATCCAGCTAACCGACGCACTGGCCAAGCAGATTGGCAAAGCTCCCTTCACCGGATTGCGCTTTTCAGGCACCCGTTTTGATTGCGGATCAAAGCTGGGCTATTTACAAGCCAATATCGCTTTCGCGCTTGAACGCCCCGATATAGCCGATGATTTACATCGCTGGATAAAAGAGACCCTTTAATGTCCTCACATCAATTTGATCCCTCGATTCTGCGTGCCTATGATATTCGCGGCATTTATGACCAAACGCTGACCGATGCTGATGCCTTTGCCATTGGCCTAGCATTCACCGCCTGTATGGATGCGCGCGGCCTTGCCAAACGCATTGCTGTCGGGCGTGATGGGCGGCTGTCATCGCCTGCTCTTGCCAGCCACCTTATTGACGGGCTGGTGGCGGGAGGTGCGACGGTATTTGATATTGGCTGCGGGCCAACACCGATGCTCTATTATGCCAATGATGCGCTGGCAACCGACGCGGCGATTCAGGTCACTGGAAGCCATAATCCACCAACGCATAACGGTTTTAAAATGATCATGGACGGCGCTGTCTTTTTTGGCGATGACATCACTCACCTAGGCACCGTCAGCGCCACAGGGTCAACACGTCATGATGGCGGGCACGCCACCGAAATCTCAATTTTCGATGATTATGTTGCGCGGATTTTGCACGGCGCCGATGTTGGCAATGTAACAGCTGTCTGGGATTGCGGTAATGGTGCCAGTGGCGAAGTTACCGATGCGCTCACCTGCCAGCTAAGCGGCACGCATCATGTTCTATTTTCCAAGATTGATGGTACCTTTCCAAATCATCACCCTAATCCGGTTGATCCAGAAACGCTGGACATGTTACGCGATGCGGTGGCGGCACATAAAGCTGATCTGGGCATTGGCTTTGACGGTGATGGTGACAGGATCGGCCTGATCGATGCCAAAGGCCGACAGGTGCCTGGCGATCTTCTGACTGCCTATCTGGCCTTGGACATTGCCCCAAAACATCAAGGCCGTCCCATGCTGCTTGATGTCAAATCATCCGATATGGCCATGTCTCTGATCGCTGCCACAGGGGCAGATGCCCAAATCTGGAAAACTGGACATAGCCATATGAAAAAGCGGATGGCTGAACTGGATGTGCCGCTGGCAGGCGAAATGTCTGGTCATATCTTTATCAAGGATGATTATTACGGCTTTGATGATGCCATATATGTCGCCTTGCGCGTGCTTGGCCAGATGCACCGGACAGGCCAGTCAATAACCGCCTTTATGGACAGTTTGCCCCCGCAATTTGCAACGCCCGAATTACGCATTGACTGTGACGATTCGAAAAAATTTACCGCCATGGATGCACTGGCCAGCTTTGCCACCACCCGTTTTGGCAATGATGATATGTCGAACATCTCGCTTGTCGATGGCGTGCGGGTTCGTAGCGCTTCGGGCTGGTGGTTGGTGCGCGCCTCGAATACCGAAGCGGCGCTTGTGGCACGCGCCGAAGGTGCCAGTCAGGCAGCACTTGATGGCTTGATTGGCGATCTACGCGAAACCCTAAGTCACGCCAATCTGACCGTCAAAGTCTGACAATAAAACCTGATGGTAAGAAACCGATACTCTGATCTGGCGTTTGTCGGCTTTTGACACGTCAGACGATACCAAACCGTCATAATAGCTAATATCCGTCTATCTCAGACTGGCAGGCATTGATATTTTGCTCAATTTGTCCTATCTGGTGGTGATACAGGATTCGGTTTGATGCACCGCGCTGGTCGCAACATTTATCTTAAATCTCGCCCTGTTCTTTTCTTAATGTGGAGATAGTCATGATCGCCTTTGATACGCATGGAAATCTTTCGATTGCCAGCCCTCTTTACCAGTTTGTAAATAACATGCTGACCGAACAGGGATTGATAACGCCTGACAACTTCTGGGCTGGCTTTGACAAGGCCGTGCATGAGCTGGCACCACGTAATCGGGCATTGCTAGCCACGCGCGCATCAATTCAGGCCAAAATTGACGACTGGCATAATGCCCATGCTGGCAGTGCCATTGATGCCACAGCTTACGAGGCCTTTTTGCGCGACATTGGCTATCTTGTTCCCGAAGTCGCCGATTTTCAGGTTGAAACCGATAATGTTGATGCCGAAATCGCATCTATCGCTGGGCCACAATTGGTTGTGCCAATCACCAATGCGCGTTATGCGTTGAACGCGGCGAATGCCCGCTGGGGTAGCCTTTATGATGCGCTTTATGGCACCGATGTGATTCCACATGATGCTGCTGATGGCGCAACAAAAGGCTATAATCCTGCCCGCGGTGCAAAGGTAATCGCCTATGTGCGCAAGGTACTTGATGATGTCGTGCCATTGGCAAGCGGATCATGGTCTGACATCACCCATCTAACGATCACTGACGGCACGCTTGCCTTAACGCTGGCGTCGGGGGCAACAACGCATCTTGTCAATGCGGCCAGCTTTACTGGCTATATGGGTGATGCGGCAACACCGACATCGGTCATTGTCTGCAACAACGGTCTGCATTTCCAGATCATGATTGATGCCGATGGTGTCATTGGCACTGATGATCCCGCATCAATCAATGATGTTCGCGGCGAGTCAGCCTTATCGACAATTATGGATTGTGAAGATTCCATCGCCGCTGTCGATGCCGACGATAAAGTCGTTGCCTATAGCAACTGGTACGGCCTGATGAATGGCAGCCTTGAAGATACCTTTGAAAAGGGCGGTAAAAGCATCGTCCGCAAACTGAATAATGACACCGATTATGTCACCGCCAATGGCGAAAACGCCAGCTTGCGCGGACGCGCATTGATGCTGGTGCGCAATGTCGGTCATCTGATGACCAATCCGGCCATCCTATTGTCTGACGGCAGTGAAATTCCCGAAGGCATCATGGACGCCTTTATCACTGTTGCCGCCGCCATGTCTGACCTACAGGCACGGCGCAATTCGGTTGCGGGATCGGTTTATATCGTAAAGCCGAAAATGCATGGCCTCGAAGAAGTCGCCTTTGCCAATGATATTTTTGCTGCGGTTGAATCGGTGCTGGGGCTTCCTGCCTGCACCATCAAAATGGGCATCATGGACGAAGAACGCCGGACAACGGTCAATCTAAAGGCCTGTATCCATGCGGCTAGAAATCGGGTTGTCTTTATCAATACTGGTTTCCTAGACCGCACCGGTGACGAGATACACACCTCGATGAATGCCGGACCGATGATCCGCAAAAGTGACATGAAAGCGGCACCATGGATCGCCGCTTATGAAAACTGGAATGTCGATATCGGTCTTGCCTGCGGCTTAGGTGGACGTGGCCAGATTGGCAAAGGCATGTGGGCAATGCCTGACATGATGGCCGCCATGATGGAACAGAAAATCGGTCATCCGATGGCGGGGGCAAATTGTGCATGGGTACCATCACCAACCGCCGCCACCTTGCATGCACTACATTATCATCAGGTCAATGTCGCCGAACAGCAAGCCCAGCTGATAAATCGTGAACCTGCCAAACGCGCCGATATTCTGTCGATCCCGATCAGCACAAGACCAAACTGGTCTGCTGATGATATCCGTCAGGAACTGCGCAATAACGCCCAGGGCATTCTTGGCTATGTTGTGCGCTGGATCGATCAGGGTGTTGGCTGTTCAAAGGTGCCTGACATCCATGATGTTGGGCTGATGGAAGATCGTGCGACCTTGCGCATTTCATCCCAGCATATGAGCAACTGGCTTCATCATGGCATTTGTGACGAAACGCTGGTTATGGAGGTGATGCAGGAAATGGCCGCTATCGTCGATCAGCAGAATGCAGGCGATCCGGCCTATACGCCAATGGCGGGTAATTTTGACACATCGATCGCTTTCAAGGCCGCATGCGATCTGGTGTTTCAGGGGCGCGAACAGCCATCTGGCTATACCGAGCCCGTATTGCATCGCCGACGCCTTGAAAAGAAACATAGCGATCGGACAAATGCTTAATCTCGATCCCTATATTTCAAAAACGCCGGGCTTCCCAAAACAGGGCATCACCTTTTACGATATAAGTCCGGCGCTTGAAGACCCTGTGATCCTAAAGCAAGCCAACGCGGCATTGTGCGAACTTGCCGCCCCGATGCAGCCTGATCTTATCGCGGGCATTGATGCGCGTGGTTTTTTGTTTTCCGTGCCGATTGCCACGCATCTTGATTGTGGTGTCCTCATGATCCGCAAAGCGGGGAAATTACCTGGCGCGCTATATCAAAGCACCTATGCGCTTGAATATGACAATGCCACTTTGGCGCTTCAGCATGATCGTAATGTCGCGGGTAAAAACATTGTCCTTTGCGACGATCTGCTCGCCACTGGTGGCACTTTATCGGCGGCGGCAAAGCTGGTCGATATGGCAGGTGGACATGTGACAGGCGCAGTATGTTTGATCGAACTGACGGGTCTGAAGGCACGTGAAACGCTTGCCTTTCCCGTCGCATCACTTCAGACCTATGAATTCTAGCCTGTGGTCAATTATCAAGCAGTCTAGCTTTCGTTCGTAACGCTGTCTTGTTCGTTTGACGCACGAATATCATCACGGAACCGGTCGATCAAAACGGGCTTGCCGTCACGCTCAACATGCCAGAAAATCCAGCCATTACACGAGGGCAATGATTGCAGTTGCGCCCCAAGCGAATGGATTGATCCGCTTTCCTTACTATCTGTAATCAGCGATCCATCAGCGCGTACCTGAGCAGAAAAACGCTTTTTTGAATCAAATAGCCGATCCCCGGGCTGTAACATGCCGCGTTCAATCAGCGTGCCGAACGGTATCTTTGGCAAAGCCCGCTTTTGTTCACTGGCCAGCAGATCAAGCGACGCAATTGGCGTGACCTTATCAATCCGCTCACGCGCCAGCTTGACATAGGCCGCATCCTGTTCAATGCCAATGAAATTCCGTTTCAGGCGGCGCGCCACCGCACCTGTCGTGCCGGTGCCAAAAAACGGGTCAAGAATCACATCATCACGTTTGCTCGAAGCCAGAATGACCCGCGCCAGCAGTGACTCGGGCTTTTGTGTTGGATGCGCGCGTTTGCCATTTTCTTTCAAGCGCTCATGCCCTGTACATAGAGGCAATTCCCAGTCAGACCGCATCTGCACATCACCATTCAACGCTTTCATCGCTTCGTAATTGAATGTGTGTTTTGCCTTTTGCGATTTCGCAGCCCAGATCATCGTTTCATGCGCATTGGTAAAACGCCGACCGCGGAAATGCGGCATCGGGTTGGTCTTGCGCCAGATCACGTCATTCAGCACCCAGAAACCAAGATCCTGCATAATCTTGCCAACACGGAAAATATTATGATAGCTGCCAATCACCCAGATAGAGCCATTTGGCTTCAGCACGCGATGCACTTCGCGCATCCATGCTAGGGTAAATTCGTCATAGGCGGCAAAGGAATCAAACTGATCCCACGCATCATCAACCGAAGCTACCGAAGATTGATCCGGGCGCACCAGCAGATCCGAAAGCTGTAGATTGTAAGGCGGGTCAGCGAATACCAGATCAACCGAATTTTTAGCGAGGGTTTTCAGCGTTTCAACGCAATCACCCTGAAGTACGATATTCTTGTCCACCCTAACCGTCCTTTACTAACCATCTCTGGCCTAATCGCTTGCCTATATCTTTGGCCAAAGCCTTGGCCACATGCCAACTTATCTGCATTATTCGCGCCATTTCGGCTTATTATGAAGTCTAAAAGAATCATAGAATCAATATAAGTCAACAGCTTAAGAAAGTTTCTTAAAGTCATAACTATATATTGTGGCTTATCCGCACGAAGACCTTGTATCTAGTGGTGCGATGCAGGCCAAAAAACAGCCAGAATGATGCTTTGGCGAAACCGTGCGGCTGTGTCGCGTCTATTTCACCCTAAAAAACAGGGCTAAAACACAGCCTTCAGCCCGATTGCGCATCCAGAATACGTTGGATCGGCTTATAGCTTTTCCGGTGATGCGGCGTCACCCCCAGCGCGGCTAGCCCTTCTTGATGCGCCTTGGTGCCATAGCCCATATTTGACGCCCAGCCATAGCCTGGATAGGCCGCATCAAGTTCGATCATGATGCTATCGCGCGTTTGCTTGGCGATGATCGACGCTGCCGCAATCGATGATGATAACCCATCGCCGCCAATCACCGCTTCGCCTGTTATCGTGCTTGTACGAGCAGACACCACCGGTACAGGCGGCATGATCGATCCATCCACCAGCATATGAAG
>JABJBD010000187.1 GCA_018668795.1 Candidatus Puniceispirillum sp.
ATTGTAATCCCTCAAGCAATGCGCGTGATAATTCCGCCCCTTACCTCGCAATATTTGAATTTAACAAAGAACTCTTCATTGGCAGTTGCTATCGCATACCCTGAGTTGGTTTCAGTCTTTGCTGGTACGGCATTAAATCAGGTTGGCAAAGAAGTAGAGATGATTTTCATGATGATGATGGTCTATTTGACCTTTTCGCTAGTGACTGCGGCGTTCATGAACTGGTTCAACAGCCGTGTAAAATTGGTGGAGCGCTAGAATGGTCAGGAAATTACCCGGGACAGCGACCAAAAAAATAAAAGCAAAAAAGCCCATCCCTTCTGCTGTTGATGCTCAGGCAGGATATGTTCGTAGTGAAGATGCGCCACTGTTGCCGCCACCCCCGTCTGAGGTTGGGGTAACTGGTTGGCTTTATAAGAATATCTTTGCCAGCATGTCTGATTTTAGTTCCATTTCTGCTGCTTTAAAATCAGCTTTTATTGCTGTTTTGACGTTGCTTATTCTGTATTTTCTCGCAACTCAAACAATAGGGCTGCTGGATTTTGCAATATTTTCTGCCGTCTGGTCTGACCCGGAGGGATTGAAGAGACAAGCCTGTTGGACTGTTGAACAAGGTGGCGCTCTCCCTGCTGGGTGGCATGCTGCCTGTTGGCCATTTATTCAGGCTAAAGCCAAATTTATTTTTTATGGTGCTTACCCAACTGATGACCTGTGGCGAGTTAACATGACTTATGCCATCGGCGTGTTCTTGCTTGCTTGGGTGCTGATTGAGCGATTGCCCTACCGCAAAATGGTTGGGGCGCTTTTGTTAACTGTTTATCCAGTAATGGCAATAGTTTTGCTAACTGGCGGTGCCTTCACCATTTCTACCGGCACTATCGGTGGCGCCACGATCTTGGGTCTTGCTTTGATTTCGATCGGGCGTCTTGGTAAGGCGGGTTACATTACTGGGGCATTGGGTGACCTGTCTTTGGTTGCCGGCGTATGTGGGTGGGTTGTAATCGCTTTTGCTGTTGTCTTGGCAATATTCTCAATTGACTTCGATCTTGAGGCAATTGACACGCGTGACTGGGGTGGTTTGCTGATTACGCTTGTTGTTGCCATAACTGGCATTGTGGCGTCACTACCCCTAGGTATTTTGTTAGCGCTTGGACGGCGTTCTGAAATGCCAGTAGCAAGGTTCTTGTCGACAGTTTTTATCGAGTTCTGGCGCGGTGTGCCATTGATTACGGTGCTTTTCATGGCGTCGGTGATGTTACCATTATTCATGCCCGAAGGTGTGAATTTTGACATGTTATTGAGGGCGCTAATTGGCGTAACCCTTTTTTCGGCAGCTTACATGGCAGAAGTCGTCAGAGGCGGACTGCAGGCTATTGATAAGGGGCAGTATGAAGGGGCTGATGCCGTTGGTTTGTCTTATTGGCAGTCGATGCGGTTGATCATTTTGCCTCAAGCTTTAACGCATGTAATTCCGGGCATTGTAAATACATTTATAGGCCTGTTTAAAGACACAGCCCTTGTCAGTATTGTTGGGATTTTTGATCTTCTTGGCGCAGCGCAATCAACCCTTGCAGACGCAGCATGGTCGACGCCAGTTCAAGGCCTTACAGGGTACCTTGTCGTGGCAACCATTTTCTTTATCTTCTGTTTCGGTATGTCGCGTTACTCGATGTATATGGAACAAAAACTCAACCGCAGTCATAAGAACTAGGTTTAGAGGGTTAAAAAGGAGTCAGACATGACACAGCCGCAAAATGCTGTCACGCAAGCCGATGATCATAATAAAGTTGTTTCAATGCGCAATGTGAATAAATGGTTTGGGCAGTTTCATGTTCTTCGTGATATCAACCTAAGCGTCGATAAAGGCGAGCGCATCGTTGTTTGTGGACCATCAGGCTCGGGAAAATCAACCTTAATTCGTTGTTTGAACCGCCTTGAAAAGCATCAGGATGGCGATATTTCGGTTCATGGCATTGAACTGAATAATGATGTAAAGAATATTGATGAAATCCGCCGTGAGGTTGGCATGGTGTTTCAGCATTTTAATTTGTTTCCGCATCTGTCTATTCTGGAAAACTGCATGTTGGCGCCAATCTGGGTGCGCAAAACTCCGCGTGCTGAAGCCGAGGAAATTGCCATGCATTTCCTGACGCGGGTGAAAATTCCCGAGCAGGCCAGAAAATATCCAGGCCAGCTTTCAGGTGGCCAGCAACAGCGTGTGGCCATTGCCCGTGCTTTGTGCATGCAGCCGCAATTGATGCTCTTTGACGAGCCAACCTCGGCGCTTGATCCGGAAATGATCAAAGAGGTTCTGGATACGATGGTTGAGCTGGCCGATGATGGCATGACGATGATTTGCGTGACGCATGAAATGGGCTTTGCCCGCCGGGTGGCCAATCGGGTGATTTTCATGGATGAAGGCCAGATCGTTGAACAGAACGAGCCTGAAGCCTTTTTCAACAACCCACAATCCGACCGGACCAAGCTGTTTTTGAGCCAGATTCTCGGCCATTAAACTGGTAGCAGATAACTGCGCTCAAAAAAATTAAGATCGGGCATCGTTTTGCTCTGGCTCTTTATGCCTTGCCTGCTGGCGACTTTGGAATGCTCTCAGCGATAAC
>JABJBD010000097.1 GCA_018668795.1 Candidatus Puniceispirillum sp.
ACGCGCACCCCCGACGTGGTGCCATTCCAGGTAAACACAACATCATTGTCAAAATTGACCATGCCCAGATCAGGCAGATCGCCATAATCGACCTCGATAGCACGGGCATTTGGAATCTTTAGCTGCTTTATCACATCGGCAACCCAAGCCTTGCCAAAGGCTTCCCATGCCAATACGTCAACACCGCGCGCACCTAGCAAAGACCAGAGCGCCATTTCGACAGCGCCGGTATTCGAGCCTGGTACAATCGCGATATGATAGTCGGATGGCAAGCCCAGAATGCTGCGCATCTTTGTAAGTACGGATTGAATTTTGGCTTTGGGATGTTTGGCGCGGTGCGAGCGACCTAGCACCGAAACATCAAGATTAGAAGCGGACCATCCAGGCCGTTTCTTGGTCGGGCCGCATGAAAAATGCGGAGACGCCGGCTTGATAGCCGGTTTAGCGGAAGGAGACATGGTGATCCTCAGTCAAAAATGTGGCCACCTGTTGGGAGGTGACGACCCGCCAAAAGACATGCCAGACCACCCACCGCTTGTCAACATACCGGCCAAACGGCATGTGAAATATTTTTGCTTTTGCTAATATATTGAAATTATGCGATTTATTTCGCCGCAGACTTAATGCGCAAAATTAGTTCCTGCATAACTGTATCAAGAAGTGGCATTTCATCAGCTTCGACCATCACCCGGATCAGATTTTCGGTACCTGACGCCCGCACCAGCACACGCCCTTGTCCATTCATGCTTGCCTCGATCTTGCTCATATCAGCTATCAGGCTTTCATCACTTAGAACAGTGCGGTCAATATCGCGGATATTTTCTAGTTTCTGCGGGCTTGGGGTAAAGTTGTTAAATAGTTCACTGGCGGTTTTATCACTGCGTTTGAGCAAGGCAAGCATCTGCAAAGCCGCCAGCAAGCCGTCACCCGACGTGGCAAAATCGCTAAGCAGGATATGGCCAGATGGCTCCCCCCCCAGATTAATACCCGTTTTACGCATCATTTCGAGAATGTAACGATCACCAACTTTTGAACGATGCAGATCAAGACCCCATTCAGCCAGCTTTAGCGCCAGCCCGCGGTTTGACATGACGGTGCCAACAACACCGCCCCCGACAAGGGTGCCCGCCTGTTGCATTGAACTGGCCAAAGTCGCAAGCAATTGATCGCCATCAAGTAGCTTGCCATTTTCATCTGCCATGATAAGCCGATCCGCATCACCATCAAGTGCGATGCCTGCATCTGCCCCATGTGTGACAACCGCCGCCGCCATCATCTGTGGTGATACCGCCCCGCACATATCATTGATGTTCATGCCATCCGGCGTAACTGCCAACGGTATGACATCAACACCCAGTTCAAACAGCGTATCAGGCGCGGTACGATAAGCCGCCCCATTCGCACAATCGACAACGATCTTCATGCCATCCAGCCGTAAATTACGCGGGAAAGCGGCTTTGGCAAATTCAACATAACGGCCAACTGAATCCAGCATCCGGCGCGCACGTCCAAGGTTTTCGGGTTCAGCCAGTGCAATCGATCCTGCCGCCAGTTGCGAAATCTCGGCTTCAATCACATCGTCTAGCTTAAAGCCATCCGGACCAAATAATTTGATACCATTATCAAAATGCGGGTTATGGCTAGCCGAAATCATCACCCCTAGTTCGGCACGTAGCGAGCTGGTCAGATAGGCAACTGCTGGTGTTGGCACTGGCCCCAGAAGCCGACAATCCATCCCGATCGACGTAAAACCAGCAACCAATGCCGATTCCAGCATATATCCCGATAGGCGCGTATCCTTGCCAATTACGACAGACGGGCGGCCAGCCTTGGAACCGATTTTGCCTGCGGCATTATTGGCAACAAACCAGCTTCCTGCGGCCAATGCTAAACGGACAATGGCCTCGGCGGTCATAGGCCCTGTATTGATCCGCGCGCGCACGCCATCTGTTCCGAATAAACCTGCCATGATTGTTCCTTTTCAACGCGGCGCATCCTTATAATAGAATAGAGGAGCGCAAACTCATTTCACAAGTGTCTTTCACCTAAATCAGGCAATAATCAAACGATAAGCATATGTTGGGTTATGCCGCTTCATATAGTGCCATCTGTACAGCTATTGCCTGAGCGGTATCAGGCACATCATGCACGCGGATCATTTGTGCGCCTTCATTGATACCTTGCAATGCCAGTGCAATACTGCCAGCAAGACGATCATCAGCCACTTCATTTCTGGATATTTTGGCAATGCTTGATTTGCGGCTGGCCCCTAGCAATAGCGGTACACCAAGACCATGAAGCAAGCCAAACCAGTTCATCAATTCCATATTATGTGTGACAGTCTTGCCAAAGCCAAACCCCGGATCAACGACGATTTTGTCACGCGGAATACCAGCATCTATGGCGGCCATGATGCGGTCTTCAAGAAATTCATATATTTCAACTGGGGCAAATCCATAATGCGGATCATTCTGCATCGATTCAGGCGTGCCTTGCATATGCATGATAATCACCGGCACGCCGCTATTCGACGCCGCCGCCAGCGCACCATCGCCGCGTAATCCGCCTACATCATTTATAATAGCTGCCCCTGCTTTGGTCGCCCGCGTCATAATTTCGGCATGACGCGTATCCACCGAAACCAGCCCCCCTGCTTTGGCAAGGCCGGTAATAGGCGGCAAAATCCGCGCAAGCTCTTGATTACGGGTGATCGGTTCAGCCCCCGGACGTGTCGATTCACCACCTATATCAATGATGCTGGCACCTGCTGTCTGCATCGCAACCGCTGCCGCGATCGCCTTGGCTGGGGCATTATGCTGACCACCATCAGAAAAACTGTCGGGCGTTACATTCAATATACCCATAATTTGCGGCTCATTCATCGACAAGCCTGCAAAATCAGCGCGTGGTGATGTCAGGCGCTCAATAGCGAAAACCGCTTTGTTGCGGTCATCTGCCTCGGACAGCATCGCATCAACATGCATGCGGCGCGCCGAATAGCTATTGTCTTGGCTACGTTGGACAACATCAACATGGCTAAAATGTCGCCAGCCGCCAGCCAGTGCCAACGCCCCGTCAAGAGGCGTATTTTGAGGAAGCGGACGAATCCATGTTGGACATGCAAAAGGCGGCAGTGTAAGTGCCGCCTTATAGCTTATGGGTGCGTGATCAGACACCGACTAAACCGGTTCGTTGCCTGGCTTTTTCGGGCGCCCTGATTTTGGCAAACCAGTGCGTGAACGTGTTTTCGCCCGCGGACTTTCAGGCACCTCATCGGCGGCTTCTTCACGAACCAATGTACCGCCTTCGACAATGATTCTAATTTCATTGCCATCAAGCGTTTCATACTCAAGAAGACCTTGCGCCAGACGCTCAAGTTCAGCACTGTTCTTTTTCAGAATTTTAGTTGCTTCACTATAGGCATCATCAACAATCCGACGCGTTTCCGCATCAATAATCGATGCTGTTGCATCCGACATATTCTTTTGCTGAGATACTGAGCGGCCAAGAAACACTTCCTGCTCATCCGCGCTGTAGGCAAGAAAGCCTAGCTTGTCGGACATGCCCCATTCGGTAACCATACGGCGCGCCATATCGGTTGCCATACGAATATCGGATGAAGCACCAGTCGTAATCTTATCTTCACCAAAGATCATGTCTTCGGCAATACGACCACCACAGGCCACCCGTAAATCAGCATAGATTTTGTCACGAGCCAGTGAAATACGATCACCTTCAGGTAGCCGCATAACCATGCCAAGCGCACGCCCACGCGGGATGATTGTCGCCTTGTGGATCGGGTCAGATGCCTCACAATGCAACGCCACAACAGCATGACCAGCTTCGTGATAGGCTGTCAGGCGTTTTTCCTCATCTGTCATCACCATTGAACGGCGTTCAGAACCAAGCATCACCTTATCCTTGGCTTCTTCAAACTCACTCATAGATACCGTGCGGCGACCCTTACGGGCAGCCAGCAAAGCTGCTTCATTCACCAAATTCGCAAGATCAGCACCCGAAAAACCAGGTGTTCCACGAGCAATAACGCGCGGCTCTACACCTTCGGAAAGTGGCGTTTTGCGCATATGTACTTTCAGGATTTTTTCACGACCCATCACATCCGGGTTTGGCACAACAACCTGACGGTCAAAGCGTCCCGGACGCAACAAAGCCGGATCAAGCACGTCCGGACGGTTGGTCGCTGCGATCAGGATAACACCTTCATTCGCTTCAAAGCCATCCATCTCGACTAGCATCTGGTTCAATGTCTGTTCGCGCTCGTCATTACCGCCGCCAAGGCCAGCACCACGATGACGTCCAACAGCATCAATCTCGTCGATGAAAATAATACATGGTGCGTTCTTTTTACCTTGTTCGAACATGTCACGGACACGGCTGGCACCAACACCAACAAACATTTCGACAAAATCAGAACCCGAAATAGTGAAGAAAGGCACATTCGCCTCACCAGCGATCGCTTTCGCCAGCAAAGTCTTACCTGTACCTGGAGGACCCACCAGCAAAACGCCTTTTGGAATTTTACCGCCAAGACGCTGAAACTTGCCAGGGTCTTTCAGAAACTCAACAACCTCTTCAAGTTCGGTTTTGGCTTCATCAATACCAGCAACATCTTCAAAAGTGATCCGCCCCTGATGTTCGGTCAGCAGTTTAGCGCGTGACTTGCCAAAGCCCATCGCACCGCGAGATCCGCCCTGCATCTGTCGCATAAAGAAAATCCAGACACCGATAAATAACAGCATCGGGAACCATGACAGCAGAATTGAAAACAGCCCGGGCATATTGCTTTCTTCGGGGCTGGCAATGATGCGCACATCATTTGCGTCAAGCACAGTCACAACATCCGTGCCTTCAGGCATGACACTGGACACGATGCGGCCTGATTTGGATTTACCCGTCAGGTTACGGCCATCAATGACAACTTCCACAATCTGCTGACCTTCGACCTCAGCGATAAAATCAGAATAGGCAACCTGATTAGTCTGCGGTGTCGCTGATGGCTGTTGAAACAGGTTGAAAAGCCCAAAAAGAGCTGCTCCAAAAATGAGCCAAATGATAATATTACGTGCCATATTGTTCACGGTTCACAGATCCTTCATCGTTTTGCGGCATCATCTGCCGTCACATCTTTCATCGGTTGCAGTGCTTGTCCCGGTGCCAATGGCAAGAACCGTGCGTTTACAAGCGCATCAAGCGCGACATGTTTTTTATTACATGTCTTTATTTGGGGATAAAACACCTCTCCGTCAAGGCTTTGAATGACAGGAATTGCTTGGCGCACAATATGCTGGATATCATTCCATTCCGGCGGTAGCGATGCCTGGGATGGCGTTTGTGCCAATTTTGTATGCCCAAATGCCAAAACGCTACCTGCAACCCGACTTGTGATGCGCCAACAGCCAGCAAAAACCACATCTTCACCAGTATTGATTCCCAGTTCCTGCACCACCCTGCCCAATTCCCGAACAACCACGTAATCAGACGCACCCGATGGGGTTACAATGCATCCTGACAAGGTGCTAGTTAACCCACCGTGCATCCGGTCCCGAAGCCTGCACAAGGCGTCATAACCTGGCGCATAGGCTTGCCCGCCCACCTGATGAAGCAAACGCCCCATTGCGCGGTGCCACGCAATGTCCGGCAAAACCGCCAAACATGTCGCATTATCGCGCTTGGTGCCTGTCCGGTAGTCTGGCAAACGCGCATATCCAGCCGCATCAAGATGGACGTCATTGTTAAGAATATCTAACAACGTCTGATCTAGCGTGGCCAGAATTTGTCTTGCCGCGCCACCAAGCTGGCATAGCATGGTGCTATATGTTGGTTCATATGTCATGAATTGGCGCAACCGAATGCGTTCAAAACGTCGATCCACATTGCTAGGATCACTTTCAAAAGCACAGTTAAATTGCTGGCATATATCCAGCGCTCGTTCAGCTGGCCAGTCAAGCATAGGGCGCCCGATTGGCACACCTGCCCGCCAGCTTGTCCGTTTCATGCCAGCAAGTCCCGCCAAACCAGATTCTTTGCCTAACCGCATGGCAATTGTTTCGGCCTGATCACCCGCGTGGTGGCCAAGGAGCAATACCGCATTATCGCGGCGCGCATGTGCGAGCATTATGTCAAAACGCTGACGACGCGCCCAAGCCTGAATACCTGTTTTTGGCGCTTTATCACTGACTTTTTCGATCGTCACAGCAATTCCATGCGCCTGCATGCGTATGGCAACACGCGCCGCTTCTACGCTGGCATCTGGCCGGATACCATGATCAACAATTATTGCACGGTGCGCTTTATTAGATGCCGCCGCATAACGTGCCATCAACAAGCATAAAGCGGTGCTGTCGGCACCTCCCGACAAAGCAGAAATAAAAGAAAAATGCTGATCTAAACCAGTAGCCGACATTGCGGCGGCAAATTCTGCATCAAGACGCGTCAGCACGTCAGCCCTGATCCGTTTACCCCTGATTCACGCACCCCTGATTCACAAACCAATGTCATCTAACCACCGCACTTTGCCGTCGCACTCAGCGTTGCAAGCTGTTTGAGAAAGGCTTCGGGCGGCGCATCCAGCAATTGTGGCAAGGATTCATAAATAGCACAGGCCTGTTCTGGTGCCGCAAAATGTGAAACTGACTCAGCAATCCACATTGTGGTATCAACTAGACGCGCATCACCCGGAAAATCCCCATTAAACTCAGAAAAGGTCATAGCGGCCTTTTCATATTTTTTACGCATGAATTGAACGCGACCAAGCCAGTAAACAGCATCGGCCTCACGTTCATGTCCTTTATTGAATTGTTTGAATTCGGCAAAGGCAGCTTCGGCTGTTTCCAGATCATTTTGCAAAGCCCGACCCAACGCAAAGCGATATTGCTCTTCCGGGTCTGCATCAGGCAGAACCACTGGTTTTGCAGGTAAAACAACCTCTTCAGGCTGTTCTTCACCTTTGACTATGTTGGCATTGGCCATGTCTTTGGATGATGTATCTGTCGCCAGACTATCAGTTTGCGATGTCACTGCTGGGTCACGCCCCACGCCTGTAGCACCTGCCCCAACAGCACTCGTCGTGGTTACGTTGTCCATACTATCATTCTGGTCAGAATTACCGGACTGGTCTGACTCTGCCATCAGCACAGCGGCAGAATCATTAACTGATGACACGGTCATATTATCCACAGACTCATTTTCTTGCATTTTGTCAGCAAGTGCTTGCTCATCAACCGTCCATGTTGTTCCATCTGATCCTTGGCTTCGATTCATCAAAACATCGGCGCGCGGCTTGGCCGGATTCGTGTCCTGTCCAATGATAGCATTGGCCAGATTATCGCTACCAAGCGACAGCAATGTTTGCATACGCTTTTCCAAGCGCAAAAGGCGAAACTCGGTGTCAGACGTTATTTCAAGAGTGCGCTCCATCCGGCGGTTTGTCATCGCAATCATGTCGGTAAGACGTTCCATCTTGTCATTGAGCATTTGCATATCGGCACTTTTTGACGTGTCGTCCTGCGCTGCGCTGCTATCAAGTTGCTGGATCTTCATACCGATTTCGCGTAGATCGCTTTCCAGCACGCCACGGATTTCTTTTAATCCCGCTTCCAGTATATCCATTCGTTGCTGATGTCGCGTTAGCAATACGCTGGTCGTGGCATTGTTACCTGCTGAGGACGTTTCGGTCTCACTGCTTGCCGATTGTGCAAAAGATGCGTGAACCGACATGCCCATAAGCAATAGCCACAGGCTCAAAATTCGAATGAAATGTGAATGTAAGAACATTTTAGGCGCCTCAAATAATAGCGGAACGTTACGCTAGCGTAACTTTTAGGCAAAAATTAGGCATAAAAAAGGGGCTATACAGCCCCTTTCTCATAATTTCATCTTTGAAAGCTCTCGGCTTAGTTAAGCACGGTCGCTGCACGACGGTTTTTAGCCCATGAGGTTTCGTTTGAACCTGACATTAATGGACGCTCTTTACCGTAAGAAACGGTACGGATACGGGCGGCATCAATACCTTTGGCAAGAAGAAAATCGCGCGCTGCAGATGCACGGCGATCACCAAGTGCAAGGTTGTATTCACGCGTTCCACGCTCATCGGCATGACCTTCGATCACAACCACCGCTTCAGGGTTAAGCTGCAAGAACGCTGACTGACGAGACAAAGTAACCTGTGCGTCATAGCTAAGCGCTGCGCTGTCAAAGTCGAAGTAAACTGTGTTACCAACTCTTGCTAGCTTTTCAGCTGGTGTCATTGCATCGTCAGCACTTGACGAACTTGCAGAAGCGCTCGAGCCAGAAGATGAAGCCGACGCTGTTGAAGCGCCTGAAGCAGAAGATGACGCGCTATCACTGGCGCTGTCACTTGATGTTGTTGAAGCTGTTTCACAAGCCGCTAGAAAAAAAGCCGCAGAAAAAATTGCTATCAGGCGTTGTACCATTTTTATGCCCTCGATTTGTTTACCGGTGTCCCGGGTTTGTTGTTCAGAATTGTAAGAATAGTCGTTTCACATGGCCTTTTGTTATAGGAGGCTAGTGACCGACTCCGTAAAACTGTTTCCGATATACTATATAATACAAAAAAAACAAGCCATACAATAGCAATCCAATGTATGCCAATGACACGTTAGTCATGCATTTAGTAGCTAGTTTTACTAAATATTATTCAACTTCATACCACTATTAAAATTTAATCTATAAAATTACATAGTCTAATATCCTAACAAACATTAATTTTGCGCTAAAAGCAACGTAATTTCGCCAATTTGCTTACTTAATTAGGGCAAACAAGCCTATTTCATGTTTATTTAGGCAATAATACCTTGGATTCCGCACTTCATCGTACCGCACCATTTAGCGCAGTAACGGCGACCATGCTGGATCTGATGCGTCCGACGGCGTGATTATTCTCCGCTCATTAAAGCCTGTTATATCAACCCTATACAGGGCTGTATTACCGCCTGACCCATCATCTTTGAACGGCTGCTGCTTAAAATACATCAAAACACGGCCATTTGGCGCCCATGTCGGGGCTTCCACCAAGAATCCCTGTGCTAAAAGGCGTTCACCAGTGCCATCGACATTCATTACACCAATATAAAAAACGCCACCTGACATTTTGGTAAACGCTATAATATCACCGCGCGGCGACCAGACTGGGGTAGCATAGCGGCCATCACCAAAGCTAATCCGCTTTACCTTACTACCGTCCGAATTCATGATATAAAGTTGCTGACTGCCCCCACGATCCGAATTGAAAATAATTCGTTTTCCATCTGGTGAATATGAGGGTGACGTGTCAATCGATGCTGATTTGGTTAGTTGGGTGATTGATTGAGTCCGCATATCCATTTCATAGATGTCAGTCAGGCCATCTTTGGCCAAACTCATGATAAGTTTATCGCCATCGGGGCCAAAACGCGGTGCAAATGTCATACCCGGAAAGGAACCAAGCCGTTCGGTACGCGCGGTAAATACATCCAGCAGATAAACATTGGGCTCTTCGTTGAAATAGTTGAGATAGGCGACTTCATTCGCGGTTGGCGAAAACCGTGGGGTAAGCACCAAATCCAGACCATTGGTTAAATAGCGGTGGTTATGGCCATCCTGATCCATGATAGCCAGACGCTTGACCCTTTGCGCCTGTGATCCACTCTCGGCAACATAGACAATCTGTGTGTCAAAATAACCAGTGTCACCCGTGAATTCTTCATATACGTAATCGGCAATTTTGTGAGACAACTGGCGCAATCCTGCTGGATCTGAATTACCACTTCCTTGGGTAATATCCTTTTGAGTCACGACATCCCACAATACGAATTCGACCTGAAGCATACCATTTTCATCGAATTCGTATTG
>JABJBD010000089.1 GCA_018668795.1 Candidatus Puniceispirillum sp.
AGCAGCTTTATACATGCCTTCAATATCAAGACCACCTTTTCCGGGAATAAAGTCCAAATCAAGACCTCCAACACGTGCTGCCGCATTATGCAGAACGTTAAACCCGTTCCACCCCTTTACAACAACGCCATAGGCTTCGGCAATCTGACGCGCAGTGGCAAGAACAGCGGCGCCATCCTCACGGCTAAGTGCGCCCATGCCAATGATAATCATTGGCCGCTTGGCGCGTTTAAGAACATTTGAAAATTTGTTAGAACCATCCAAAATGGCCGAAAGTATCGCCGTATCATCACCAAGATGTTTTGTGTCATAGGTAAGATCACTATCAGCACCCACAACGCCAACGGGCATATTTGTGGCCAGCCAGTTACGACGAATACGGGCATTCAAAACAGCCGCTTCTTCTCGCGGGTTGCTTCCAATAATCAACAACGCATCAGCGTCATCAATACCAGCAATCGTCGAGTTAAATACGTAACCAGCACGTGACCCGCCAATTTTAGCCCCATCCTGACGACAATCGATATTCACCGAACCAAGACGCTGCATCATCGCCTTTAGGGCAAACATGCTTTCAGCATCTGCTTGGTCACCTGCAATCGCAGCAATTGTAGATGATTTTGCTTTTTTCAGTTTTGCCGCCATGGTTTTAAAAGCGTCATCCCAGCTAGCTGGATGCAGACTGCCATTCGCGCCACGCAAATAAGGCTGATCAAGACGTTGACGGCGCAACCCATCGATTGCATAGCGGGTTTTATCCGAAATCCATTCTTCATTTACATCTTCATGCAAACGCGGCAATACACGCATGACCTGTGATCCACGCGCATCAACACGAATATTGCTACCGACTGCATCCATCACATCAATAGATTCGGTCTTGCTAAGTTCCCACGGACGTGCCGTAAAAGCATAAGGGCGCGATGTTAACGCTCCAACAGGGCAAAGATCGATCACATTTGCCGACAACTCAGATGCTAGGTTTTTTTCAAGATAGGTTGTGATCTCAACATTTTCACCACGGCCAATAGCGCCCAACTCTGGCACACCAGCAACTTCGGTTGCAAAGCGAACACATCGCGTACAATGAATACAGCGCGTCATAACCGTACTGATCAGCGGGCCCATATGCTTATTTTCGACGGCGCGTTTATTTTCTTCAAACCGTGATCCATCATGACCATAGCCCATTGCCTGATCTTGCAAATCACATTCGCCACCTTGATCGCAAATAGGACAGTCAAGTGGATGATTAATAAGCAAAAACTCCATAACGCCTTCACGCGCCTTTTTGACACGATCTGTATCGGTGCGAATGACCATGCCATCACCAGCAGGCATTGCACATGACGCAACCGGCTTTGGTGCGCGTTCCATATCGACCAGACACATACGGCAATTACCAGCAATCGACAAACGATCATGATAACAAAAACGCGGCACTTCAACGCCAGCAGCTTCACAGGCATGAAGCACAGTTGATCCGTCTTCTACTTCGACTTCAACATCATTAACGGTCAGTTTTGGCATCGTAATTAATCCTTTATTCAGCTGCCGCTACGGCGTCACCAGCATGACGCGCAGCAATACGACGCTCAATCTCTGGTCTGAAATGTTTAATAAGACCCTGAATTGGCCAAGCGGCTGCATCACCAAGCGCGCAAATCGTATGACCTTCAACCTGTTTTGTAACTTCATATAATGTATCGATCTCATGCGGCTCAGCTTCACCGCGCACAAGTCGTTCCATCATCCGCCACATCCAGCCAGTGCCTTCACGGCATGGCGTACATTGGCCACATGATTCATGCTTATAGAAATAAGACAGCCGTGAAATGGCCTTCACCACATCAGTACTTTTGTCCATGACAATGACACCAGCAGTCCCAAGACCTGTTCCAGCTTCACGAAGCGCATCAAAATCCATAGTCATAGTTTCACAAATATCTTTGGGCATCATCGGCGTTGACGACCCGCCTGGAATAACAGCTAGCAAATTATCCCATCCACCACGAACGCCACCAGCATGCTTTTCCAGCAACTCTTTCAGTGGAATGCCCATTTCTTCTTCAACATTACATGGCTTGTTTACATGGCCGGAAATACAAAACAGCTTTGTGCCAGAGTTGTTTTCTTTACCAAGACCCGCGAACCAATCACTGCCCCGACGCAAAATGGTCGGTGCAACGGCAATGGATTCAACATTATTGACCGTTGTCGGACAACCATATAGCCCAACCCCTGCCGGAAATGGAGGTTTCAACCGTGGCTGACCTTTTTTACCTTCCAGTGACTCGATCAATGCGGTTTCTTCACCACAAATATAAGCACCAGCACCGCGATGAAGATAAATATCAAAAGCCCAGCCTGATTTAGCCGCATTTTTGCCAAGCAACCCTGCTTCATAGGCTTCGTCAATGGCTGTTTGCAGACGACGCGCTTCATTCACGAATTCACCACGGATATAGATATAGGCTACGTGGGCACGCATGGCAAAACCAGCAACAACACATCCTTCCAACAATTTATGCGGTTCATGGCGGATAATATCACGGTCTTTACATGTACCCGGTTCGGACTCATCGGCATTAACCACAAGATAATGCGGACGGTCTTTGACCTCTTGCGGCATGAATGACCATTTTAAACCTGTTGGAAAACCAGCCCCGCCGCGGCCACGCAGTCCAGATGCCTTCATGCGATCAACAATTTCATTATGACCAAGTTTCAGAATAGCCGCTGTATTGTCCCAATCACCTCGTTTTTTGGCACCCGCAAGCATGGCATCATCCCAGCCATAAATATTGGTGAAAATGCGATCAGCGTCTTTAAGCATTGGCTGCTCCTGACTTTGTCTTGGCTTTCTTCTTTGGTTTTAATCCATTCAGGCTTGTGGCACCCCCGCTGGCTTCCGAACCAGAACGACCAAGAACCGACCCAACGGCAAGCGGCGCGTCTTTTTCCAGCGAATCAAGCAATTTGCCTGTTGTTTGGTAATTTAAATCTTCATAGAAATCATCATTGACCTGTAAAATGGGTGCATTGACACATGCACCTAGACATTCAACTTCAAGCAATGAGAAACGCCCACAATTAGATGTTTGCCCAGACGTAATATCATACCGGTCTTTAATGCAGCGCATCATCTCGTCAGAGCCACGAAGCCAGCACGGTGTTGTTGTACAGGCTTGCAGAAAATATTTTCCAACCGGTTTCAGATTGAACATTGTATAAAAGGTCGCCACCTCAAGCACGCGGATCTTTGCCATATTCAGCTTTTCAGCGATCAGCTCAATAGCTTTCATTGGGATCCAGTTTTCATGCTGGCGCTGCGCCATATCAAGCAATGGCATCACCGCACTGGCCTGACGGCCTTTAGGATATTTGCCAATAATACGCTTAATCTCTGCCTCATTTTCGGCCGAAAAGGCGAATGAGTCAGGCTGATCTTCAGCAATGCGGGCTTGAATGCTCATCTATCAATCTCACCAAAAACAATATCAAGCGATCCAATGATCGCAACCGAATCTGCCAGCATATGGCCACGTGACAAGTAGTCTACTGCCGCCATAAAATAAAACCCTGGCGCCCGAATTTTGCACCGATACGGCTTGTTTGAGCCATCTGCAACAAGATAGACCCCAAATTCGCCCTTTGGCGCTTCAACAGCCGTATAGCTCTCGCCCTCTGGCACATGAAACCCTTCGGTATAAAGCTTGAAGTGATGAATAAGCGCTTCCATCGAATTCTTCATGTCACCACGATGTGGTGGCGTAACCTTGTTATTTTTGGCCAATACCGGACCTTCGGGCATATCGGCAATACATTGGTGGATAATCCGCAAGGATTGACGCATTTCTTCAATGCGCACCAGATAACGTGCATAGCAATCACCAGTCTTGCCAATCGGTATGTCAAAATCCATTTCGGCATAAACATCATAAGGCTGGCTTTTACGCAAATCCCACGGCACACCTGAAGCACGGATACACGGACCTGACATACCAAGATCAAGCGCTTCTTTTTCACTGATCACACCAATATCAACTGTGCGCTGCTTGAAAATACGGTTATCGGTCAACAAAGTTTCCATATCATTGATGAAAGACGGAAAATTATCTGCCCAGTCACCAATCTCTTCCAGCAAACCTGTTGGCAGGTCCTGATGCACACCACCAGGCCGGAAATAAGCCGCATGCAAACGTGCTCCACAAGCGCGTTCATAAAAACCCATCAATTGTTCGCGCTCTTCAAAACCCCATAAAAGCGGCGTCATCGCGCCAACATCAATAGCAAAGGTCGTCAAATTCAAAAGATGGTTTAAAATACGACCAATTTCACAATATAACACGCGAATGAATTGTGCGCGGCGCGGCACTTCGATTGCCAGCGCTTTTTCAATCGCCAAGGCCCATACATGCTCCTGATTCATTGGCGATACATAATCAAGCCGGTCAAAATATGGTAACGCTTGTAAATAGGTCTTATGCTCAATCAGCTTTTCGGTACCACGATGAAGCAAACCAATATGGGGATCGGCGCGTTCGATTACCTCGCCATCCATTTCAAGCACAAGGCGAAGCACACCATGCGCCGCCGGATGCTGGGGACCGAAATTCATCGTAATTGGCTTAATTTGCATTTCCGCCATAACTAACCCCTAATTTGCATCACTGTTTTTGTCAGACTCTTCAGCATCAATCGCATGCTGCATACCTTCCCACGGACTCAGAAAATCAAAATCACGGAATTCTTGCACCAGATGGACTGGTTCGTTAACCACACGGCGTTGTGTATCATCATACCGAACCTCGACATGACCGGTCAGCGGAAAGTCCTTGCGTAGCGGGTGACCTTCAAATCCATAATCCGTCAACAAACGCCGCAGATCAGGATGACCCGCAAAGAAAATACCAAACATGTCCCATACTTCACGCTCGGCCCAATTAGCTGCCGAAAAGACGCCTGTTACAGATGGTACTGACTGACCTTCTGAGACTTCCGCCAATATACGCAAACGCATGTTATTGCTGATCGACAAAAGTTGATACACCATTTCAAAACGGGCAGGACGCTCAGGATAATCAACCGCTGTAAGATCAGAAAGTTGGTTAAAGGCAACATGATTGTCATCACGCAATTTCGACAACACGTTTGCAATATCGTTTGAACTGATCCGCACCAACACTTCATCGTTGGTTGCGGTTACCGTCTCACAAATATCATCCAAAATATCACGCACATAGTTTGCCATAGTCGCAAGTGGTGCTTCGGCATAGATGTCGCCGGCAACATCGTCATTCTGTTCAATGTTGTTCATTTTGGATGGCCCTAAGTTCTGGCAATTGTAGCTGTACGACGAATTTTCTTTTGTAGTTGCAAAAGCCCATAAATCAGCGCTTCGGCAGTTGGTGGGCAGCCCGGCACATACACATCAACCGGCACAATACGGTCGCACCCACGCACAACAGCGTATGAATAATGATAATAGCCGCCGCCATTGGCACATGACCCCATTGAAAGCACCCACCTAGGCTCTGGCATCTGATCGTAAACACGACGAAGCGCTGGCGCCATTTTATTCGTCAAAGTGCCCTCAACAATCATCACATCCGACTGGCGCGGACTTGGCCGGAACAACATACCATAGCGGTCCATATCATAACGGCTGGAGGCGGAATGCATCATTTCAACCGCACAACAAGCCAAACCGAAAGTCATCGGCCAAAGTGAACCTGAACGCGCCCAGTTAAACAATTTGTCTGCCTTGGCAATAACAAAACCACGATTGGTAATTTCATCACCAACCGCCTTTAGAATCGCGTCTTGATCAGCCCCTGGCGGAATTGGTGGCGCGTTATTCGGATCTATTACTCCCATTCTAACGCTCCCTTTTTCCATTCGTAGATAAACCCAATTGTCAAAACCCCTAGGAAAATCATCATTGACCAGAAACCGAACATACCGATACCGCCAAGCGAGACAGCCCACGGAAACAGGAAAGCGACTTCAAGATCAAAAATAATAAATAGAATTGCCACAAGATAGAAACGGACATCAAATTGACGACGCGAGTCATCAAATGCATCAAACCCGCATTCATAAGCTGTCATTTTTTCTTCGTCAGGTCGCTGCGTGCCAAAGACAAAGGCTGTCAGAACAAAGGCTACAGACAAGCCTACAGCAATAGCAAAGAAAACAGCTATCGGCAGATACTCGGAAAGAAATTCAGACACTTTTTTCTCCCGCGAAAAACAATAAAACAATTGCTTTGAAATAAGTCAGCGCACCCGTAAAAGCAAGTAACATCTGGCTTTTTTTGCAAATTGGAACCGTATATTTCAAATATGCAAATAATAATGGTTCGCATTCGCATAATGCGTATTTAACCAGCCAATCTATTTGGCCGCACATCAAGCTGATCATCATCATATTTTTGAAGTAGCTGTTGCATTTTCTTTGGAAGGGCGGCATTCCGGTGATAAGCAAAGAATATCAAGGAAAAGAGAAGGCTCATGCAAAAACAATCAGCAATGCTATTAGTCCTGCTAGGTGGATCCTGCATGAGTTTTGTTGGTCTGTGCATGCGCTTGATTGAGGCCGCCGAAGGGTTCCAGATTTTGATGTATCGGTCAATGAGCCTGTGTGCAATGGTCGCATTGGTTTGTTGCCTGCGTCGCCGCGTCGGCTTTTTTCATTTTCTGCGCGGGCTTGACCGACACGACATTCTAATGGGTGCGGCGCTGTCAATCGCCTTTGCAACTTATGTTTTTTCGATGCTATTTACTTCGGTTGCCTCAACCTTGTTCATTATAACCATCGCCCCCTTCATGGCGGCAATTATTGGCTGGGTCTGGATTGGCGAAAAGCCGCATCCTGTAACATGGTTTGCCATGATAGGCGCTATAGGTGGGGTTAGCCTGATGATTGGCGATGGCATTGAGATGGGGCATACCCTTGGCAATCTTTTGGCGCTTTTATCAGCACTTTGCTTTGCCGTGATGCTTGTTCTGGCAAGACGCAGTGGCAAACAAGATGTGCTTGGCGGCACATTTTTGGGTGGCTTTTTTGCCTTGCTTATCGGTTTCGTTGCCAGTTTGTTAACAGGTGCTGGCATTGATGTTAGCCCCCATGATCTTGGAATTATGCTGTTCATGGGGGCCTTTACAATCGGTATTGGCATTGCCTTTGTGACATGGGGCGCCAGTTATGTTCCAGCTGCCGAGGTAAGTTTGCTGGTTTTGATCGAGAGCGTTCTTGGTCCGATCTGGCCATGGCTTTTTCTTGGTGAGACCTTAAGCGTTATGGAAATCATTGGCGGCGCAACAGTAATGCTTGCGGTAATAATGATGACAATGTTTACCCGTAAATCCATTCCTGTTACGTCACCATAAAGGCCAAGTGACTCTAAGCAAAGGATATGAATGATGGACAATAATTTAGAAGCCATACCGCAAATGCCCCTAATCCTGGGATGGGCTGGCGTTATTCCCTTTGGCCTTGCTACGGTGGGCGCGCATAGCGGTGTTTCGGTTTTGGTGCTTTATGGGTTGCTTGGCGGCACTACCTATGCGGCAATCATCTTGACGTTTCTAGGTGCCGTGCATTGGGGGCTAGCGATGCGCGATGACCGGCATCCAGCATGGTATGTTTGGTCGATCACTCCAGCCTTGCTGGCTTGGGCAACTTTACTGATTTTTGATGTAGAATTAAGACTTCTGGGTCTCATACCACTTTATGGGTTGGCTTGGTCAGTTGACCGTCAGGCTTTCATAAAAGGGTTGATACCCGCGTGGTATATGCGTCTGCGACATGGCCTTACAACTGGCGCTGTTATTTGCCTGTCAGCCTTACTTTTGGCTTAGCCATCACTTCCATCATCCGCGAGAGCGCACCATAATCACATTGCCTATGACAACAAGAGCAAGCCCGCTTAGCGCGTACCAAGTCCATATATAGGATTCTAGAAACGTCGAAATCATTAAGGCAAAAACTGGAAAAATCACCGTTGCATAGCCAGTGCGCCCTGCCCCAATCCGGCCAATCAGCATAAGATAAGCGCTGAATGTGAATACTGATGAAATCAAAGCAAGCCAGATCAAACTTGTGACATAAACAAATGTGGGCTCGATGATAAATTCCTGACCTCGGAAAATCGAAAGAATACCCAGATAACAAGCACCATACAGCATGCCCCAGCTAGCCGTACCGATAACTGAAAACCCTGCTTTCTGCGCCGAAGCCGACACCATATTGCCCGTGCAGAAAAACAATGTGCCCATGAAGCACAGGAGAATCGTCAGAACTGCCGTTTCAGAGATTTGAAGCTCTGGC
>JABJBD010000124.1 GCA_018668795.1 Candidatus Puniceispirillum sp.
AAGCTCATTCATTTCATCCATAAGGAATAATGTACATTTTGGCTTGATATTTGCCATTATGTTCATACGTAATGACGAAGAAATTGCCTATAATAGCCATCGGAACTTCACTTTGGTTCCGTCTAAAATTATTTTGACCGTTTAATGAGAACAAATTAGATGATGACACCATACGATGCCAATGATGAAACAGTTTCTCATGATACAGATGCTGGCAATTCAGACATGACCGCCATGCCCACCCGTGAAGAAGCAGAAGCTGCCGTTGAGGTGCTATTGCGCTGGGCTGGCGACGATCCAACGCGCGAAGGTCTGGTTGGTACACCGGGACGGGTTGCGCGCGCATGGAAAGAATTCTGCGTCGGCTATACCGAAGATCCGATGGAAATGCTTGAGCGCACTTTTGACGAAGTCGAAGGCTATGATGATATGGTCATGCTTCGCAATATTCGTATGGAAAGCCATTGCGAACATCACATGGTTCCCATTCTAGGCGTTGCCCATATTGCCTATATGCCTGACAAACGTGTTGTTGGCATTTCCAAGCTGGCACGTGTTCTTGACAGTTTTGCCAGACGTCTGCAAACCCAAGAAACCCTCACCGCACAGATCGCGGATTGCATTCAAACAGCCTTAAAGCCCAAAGGTGTAGCCATCTTGATGGATGCACAACATCAATGCATGACCACACGTGGTGTTCGCAAACCTGATGTATCGATGCTGACAACGCGCTTTACGGGCGTGTTCGACAGCAATGCCGAATTGCGCGGGCGTTTTCTGGATCAGGCAAAGCGCGGCTAACGCTACGACTTTCCTGCTTCAAGATATGATTCAAATCTTCAGGCGTTGCTTTCGTCAAGCACCTTGACCGGGCCTGACATTTTCAGCTCACTCGCGCTGGCTTCGGCTTCGTAATTCAGCACGAATACGCCTGCGAAATGATTTTCCTTAAATACGAAACTGCCTTTCAGCTCATTTATAAAGCTTTGCGCCTTTTCTTCATATTTCTTCAGCTTATTAATATCTTCGAACTTGATCAGGATCGACAGGTCGCCGCCTTTACCAATCGCAACATTGATAGCTTGGAATTTATATTCAGCTATTTTGCCGCCAAGATAATCCGAACAGAATGCTGCCGCTACCTTAGCTTCATTTACATTGGAGAATTTATACTGATAGATTTTTGCGTACATTTTATAGCGCTTCCAGTTGATTAAGCATATCGTTGACCATTGATTCGGCAGCATCACCCTCGACACGCACCTTATTCAGGACTTTGGTTTGCAGCCCCATCTCAACCTGAAACTTTTGCCCCTCGGTTGTCAATTTGCCGCGCCCATCTGCATCGACCTCGCACATGCCAGCTTCGACAAACATATCCAGCTTACTAGCATGCACGGGCAAACCACTGAACAATGACATGAAGTTTCTAAAATCACGGTTGTTGGATGATTCAAACCGATCAAAGAAGGTATCCATCGCTTTCATGATTTTTTGCGATGTGACTTCTTTTTGTTCGGTATGCGTATCTAATTGATGTGCAATCCGCTTGGTCAGCTTTTTGACCAACTCAACTTTATCAGGCGCGGTTTCCTTTGGCGTCCAGTTCAACATACATAATGTGCCAAGCGCATAATTATCCTTATTTATGACCGGAAAGCCTGCATAGCCACCAGTAAAATCACCCGACTGAACGGCTGGAGATTTGTTATAAACGTCATGCTCACAAATATTGGGGATCAGCAAAGGCTCGCTTTCCAGCAACACATAAGCACATAGGCTGGTATTGCGGCTACCCTTAGTATCTGGGTCACTATTCGGCATTCCGATCTTGGCGATGTGACACTGATCTTCGCTATCAAATAGACTGAAAATAGCAGCATCATAACCAAGCAGATCTTTCGCTATCTCACAATAAACACGAAACATGTCACCTTGATTTGTATCAATGATGCCCGTGTTTTGTACGACCTGAACACGGCGATCTTCATTGTCTGGTCTTGGGGCTGGCGCTAAACTCATAACTGGCTCCGTCACTTAAAATACTGGTTTAGACTCTAAGTGCGATATAGTTAGCTTGTAAATACTCTAAATTAGTTAGGTGTTATTATTTGATACTTACATCCCGAAATAGCGAACATATTTAAAATTCGATGCCCGCATGACAGCGCATACCGCATCACACAAGCCCTGCACCAGCAATATCATCGTATTTGGCTGAACCCGAAGCGGGCATAATCTGATCCTGCTATGACATCAAACATATAGTTGCTTAACGATAAGCCCCAGAGACACCAGCATCAGAAAACCACCTATTGATAAATCTCTATATCGGTTTTGTCCGATCAGAAGTTTGTTTATCACAGGGCTACTTGCCAACAGCACCACACAGACATAAACAAGCGTGTCGATCACCCCTGCCACCAACGCCATTTGCACATGCACAATGCCAGACTGTCCCGGGCTTAAAAATTGGCTGAACACCGATAGAAAAAAGATCGCAATTTTGGGATTAAAAACGGCAATCAGAAAGCCATCACGAAACATGTGGCTAAGCGGCATGGCCTTGGCTTCAACATGTACGGATCTAGGGCGCAGGGCGCTAAAAAAAAGCTTCCAACCGATGTAAAACAGAAAACATGCGCCTAGAAACTGTAACACGCCCAGCGCAACCGGACTGGCAAGTAGCAATAGCCCTAACCCTGTGGCTGTCACAACCGCGTAAAGAGACACGCCTATGCCGTGGCCAACCGATGCCATGATGCCTGATGGTTTGCCCCCTTCCACCGTACAGGCCAGAATGACAAGCAAACTTGGTCCGGGTGACATCGCCCCCATCAGACATAGAAATACTAATGACATCCATTCATGTAACGGCAAGACGTCACCCCTGCCCGAACGGGATATGCCCGTCTCGCATTTGTCTTATGAAAATCATGACCCAAATATTCCGAAACTTAGTGCCATCCCAATACCAAAGATAATATGACCGATCAAAGCCACCGAACATACGAATAATGGCTTTGGTGTTTTGCGTGCCAATACACCTTTCCCAAGACAGGGCAGAAACATGAACCATGGCACGACAACACTGGCCGCACCGAAATAGACACCGTCCAGCCATGTTGTATCCAGATACGGCGTTTTATACATCAGCATTGCAAAAATAACGCTATAGCCAATCGACACCGCATAATGCAATGCCCAGCCTGCCGCGGCCTCGTATTTTATGGCTGGTGTGTCATCAAGCGCGTCATTGACGATCTTGCCTTTGGTTAGTGCGATGATAAGCCAGCGTCCAATCACCCCCCAGTTGGTGGCTGGAATACCGACAAAACGCTGCAAACATATTTGCCATAAATCAAGCACGGCACATGCAACAACGCCTGCCAGAACAATGACTAGAAAAATGCTCATAAAAACCTGCTTCTATCTGCTTAAAAGATAACTTCGACAGCTTCGCCTGTCACCACATCATAGGCAACGGCCCCACCACTAGATACGCTAATACCTGTCACTGCGTTAATGGTCACAAAATGCGTTACCATCAAGACTGGACTATTCTTATTATCCAGACTGTCTAAAAACTGATGCAGACTTTGCAATGTTTCGGCGCGCGGAACAATATTCTGATAAAATGAATTCAGCCCGGGTAACTCTATGACTTTACCTTGCTCAAGTAGCGTTGCGGTTTCCAGACAACGACACCATTGACTGGAAAAAACCGACGCAAAGGACAGATCAAGCTTTGTCATGTGTGCGCCAAGATCACGAGCTTGCTGGCGGCCTACCTCATCAAGATTCCGCTGCGTAGCACAAACGGAAACTTCAAAATGACCCGGATCACCTGTACCTGGTGCCAGCGCGTGCCGCATAAACAGAACCTGTCCAAAAGGATTTTTGGCATATTCGATAATTGTCATTGTCGTGGCAAAGGCGTGCCCACTACCGATCAAGATAAAAACAAAAAAAATCAATAATCTGAAAGAAGACATCATGCCATAAATCGCCCGCTAAATTTGGTAAAATATATATATGCAAATACAATTTTAAGCTATAGCCAAGGCATAACAGTTTTGCTATATCAACACATCAATATACTTTTACCCAAATTCGGAAATGGAGATTCCCTGTGCTTCAACAAGGCGATCTTTTACGTGACAATGGCACTGGCCAAACGCTCGAAGTAATGGGCACTAAAGTACTCATGGGTATCACCCATTTTGAGCTACAGAACAAAACAACCTTGTCCTATCTGACATTATCCGAACATGGGATAAAAATTCGCTTTACCCCGGCTGGACGCAACGAACCAAAAGATGTTGCCTAGCCATTTAGCCATTGGGTTAAAACGGAACCGTTAGATTTATCGAGCCTGACAAGTCTTTTTGCGAATCTAGATTTTGGATCTCGAATTTCAGCCATTTATGGCGTTCATCTGCATCGGATAGATACAGCCCCAGCCCCAGACCACAGGCGCTAGTCTTGGTTGAAGAGCGAACACGCTGACACATCAAGCTGGGTGCAAAGGTAAATTTGTTCCGGGGCATTATTTCATTCATTGAGTCGATATTAAACTTGATCTCTGGGCTAATGCGTAAATTCCAAGCGCGCACTGTATCCGCATCCATAGTCAGCATGTCAGTGGAACCCGAAATAATCGATTTAGCATCATGCCCACTAATTTTTGAAATGCCGTATTGAATGTCCATTGTCGGCCATATTTCAAACCCGGGTGCATGTTGTGCCATCACAAAATCATACTGAGCGCGTGGATCGCTGAAATCTGTCATTGGCTGGTTACGCCGCATCCGAAAAATCTTCATCACACCGGTTGTTGATAGTCCAATCGATGCGGTTTGCATGGTAAAGGTGCTGATCAGTTCCTTGCTACCGTTATTCACCTTCAGACTGTTTGCCGTACCGCCAAGGGTGGCATATCCAGATATATGTAAATCTTTCAATGGTGACCAGATCGTATAGGCACCAATCGACAATCCAGCAAAACGATTACGCCCTGGGAAAGCCCCTTTGATATGGGATGAGCCCAGATTCGAGCCGACAAAAATGCCATTTGTCTGACTGGAGCCAATTTTCTTTTCCCAAGCCAGTTTGGTATTCACATGGCCTGACGTCGTTCCATCCTTTTGTTTGCTATATTGAAAATCGCCAAACAGAATGGCTTCGGCTGTTCCACTTGTCTTATCAAGTTTTTTTGTCAAAGCACCGTTCAGATCGCGCTCTTTGTCGGTAACCTTTCCTTCTATAGTTACGCCTGTTGCATTGCGGGACAATAGCGCTAGCTCTGGACGTTGGCTTTGGGCTTTCTTGTCGGCTGCCAGCTGTAATTTGGCTTGACGTTGTTGTGCTTTGGCCTGCGCCGCCTTGTTTTTCGCCGCGATATGACGCGTACGCGCATCACGGATAAACCGCCCATCAAAAGACATGAAATTATTCAAAAGACGCGACGCTTCAAAGCTGATTGCCTGTTTCAAAGACACTTTTGACGCCACAATAACGGCGGCTGCTTCTGCTTCTTCTGCGGCTGTACCAATGACGACTGGTTCACCATAAATATAGAAATTAACCCCATCCGACACCGTCATGCTGGGCGCATAAGACGTAACAACGATATAATAAACCTGATTTGCTGTCAGATTATAGGTGATCCGGGGGCAATAGCTGAGTTGTGCGCCACAGACGCCCATAACGACACCACCTGCGCCATAGGGTGCTGATGAAACATCATCATTTATTTCGACTGCATTTGTACGCGGTGATGTGTCGTCAAAACTATTCTCATAGAGAATCAGAACGGTATCTTCATTGCTTGATGACAATCCAAACGTATAGCTTCCTGTAACAGTCGGGGTGAAATATTGCGCCACATATTCGCGTGGTGCCGCAGTTTGATCCGATAAATGCGAAACCAGCGTCAGTTGCGTACCACCGCCATCAAAGGTGCCAACGGTAACGCCTGACACCCCGCCTTTCAAAACACTCTGGCTTAGGACAGGCAAAGCTATCAGCCCCACATGCACAAAACCGGCGATCACGGCAAAGGCGGCAAAAAACTTGCCTGCGCGTATAATCGTGCGCCCAAGCTGAAAACCACGCGAAGCAACAGGCACCAAATCATCTATATCAATTTGCGTTTCGGGCAGTTCAGTATCGTCAATGGCACGGTTAAGACGTGACCTGATGCGGTGCAAGCGCCAAAGCGTTTCAGCCGTCAAAGGATCATCAAGATATGACTCTGCCGGCTCCACACGTGACTCCGTAACTTATTATAGAACTAGCCTGAGGACGTGCAGGCTGATTATCAATTTCATGCTTTCTATTACGACTGAACCGGGAAATTCTATAGATAAATAGATAATCCATCCGACACCAAAAATCAGTGATAGCTGTCCAGCCCTGGCGCATGCCGTCTGAATTGATTTAAATCAAGATTGGTTGACATTTACACGTAAGCCGACACAATAACTTATTACATTTTCGTGAAAACATTATCTGGAGAATAAGTGAATATAATTCAAAAAACACAACTATAGGAGGTAATAATGGTCGGTAACCTAGATGCACTGACCACAATTTTTACTGAGTTCTATTATTGGGTTACTGTGGTCTTTATGTTTCTCATTCATGTCGGGTTCTGCATGTATGAAGTAGGCGCAAGCCGTCACAAGAACCATCTTCACACATTAATGAAGAACATCATGATCATTCCTTTGGTCACGGTGACGTTCTTCTTCTTTGGATGGTGGATTTATTGGGCATTCCCTGATTTTCCATTATTTGGCGGGCTCGATCTTGAATCTGGCGCGGCCAATCTGCCATGGTCCGAAAATATGGCTACCAACCTTGATGATCGTATCACTGGCGTTTTCTGGGCGGCGTTCCTGCTGTTCTCAGGGACAGCCGCGTCAATCGTGTCGGGGTCGGTTATCGAGCGGATTCGCTCAAGTGCCTTTTGGGTACATGCCGTACTGATCGGTTCGGTATTCTGGATTGTCGATGCGGCATGGGGCTGGCATTACGCTGGCTGGATGGTGCGCGAACTGGGCTATCATGATGCCTATGCATCGGGTGTTATTCACGCTATCGCTGGTGGTTATGCGCTAGGTGTTCTGGCGGTGCTGGGTCCGCGTATTGGTAAATTTGCCAAGGACGGCACCCCACGCGATATACCGCCACATAATCCCTGGTTGCTCAGCGTTGGCATCTTCATGATCTATACTGGTTTCTGGGGCTTTTATGCCGCCTGTAATGTACCGGTTATTTCGCCTGAAGTTATTGGCGGGCAGATCACGGGCGAAACATGGACAGCCACCAATATCTATCTGGCGCCCACCTCGCTTAGCGCGATCACCTTTAACTTCCTGATGTCGCTATCGGGTGGATTGATGGCCGCTTATATTATCTCCAAGGGCAATCCGTTCTGGACCTTCTCTGGGGGTCTTGTGGGCATTATCACAGCCTCGGCTGGTAACGATCTCTATCATCCGATTCAGGCTATGCTGATAGGCGCTGTCGGCGTTGTAATCGCTTACAAGCTGCATTACTGGGTTGAGCGTAGGTTCAAGATTGATGATGCGGTTGGCGCGGTTGCTGTGCATGGCTATGCTGGCTTTGTTGGCCTAGTGATTTCGGGCTTCGTCCTGTGGGGCGTTCCGTCATCACCATTTGAAGGCTATGCCACGATCAATCCGCTTGGCCAATTCCTCGGGGCGGTGATTATGTTTGGCGTTCTTGGCTTTTTGCCTGCCTATATCGTCACGCGTATTCAGGCTAGGATGAATGTCTTGCGAGTACCTGAAAAAGTCGAAATTCAAGGACTCGATTTTGACGATAATGCTATTTACGAAGCCGCCAAGGCTGACATCATCGCATCAGACAAGGCACATTCATAAAGGAGGATATTATGTCAACAATTGGATATGAAAATTGGGCTGTTGATCTTGCCAATGTCGGGGCTGTCTATCCCTTTCAGGGATGGGAAGTCACCATGACAATCATTGGCGTTATCTTCTGGCTAGGATGGCACCGTATGCAGTTCAAAGCCGAAACCGAGGAGCTGGAAGACGCGTCTATCGGCACCGATTCAGCCAAGGTCAAAAGCTTTATCGATGGGTATTAATCGCATGTGACGATTAGATCATCATCAAACAACTAAGGAAAAGGCAGCCAAAGCTGCCTTTTTTGATGCGTTATATGCGGCGTAAATACCCAAGCCTAGGACAGGCTGGCCAGCAATGCCTTTAGCTTCTTTTTGCTTTTGCCCATCGCCTTGGCGGCGGCGACATCATCCTTATTCGACAGATCACCACCAACAACCACCAGCCCGATCATGCCCATGCCCTTATGCGGGGTGCACCAGTAATAATAGATACCTGGCTGGTCAAAGGTGATTTTGGCTTCCTTGCTGTTTTTTGACTTGAATTTCATGACGTTTGGCGACGCGATCATCTCGACATTATGCCCTTTAGACGACGGCACCCATGTCACCGTATCGCCAGCATCGATCATGGCAACTTCCTGGCTATAGACCATTTTATTGCCGTCGGCGTCCTTGTTCAGCATTTCGATGGTCATATCCGCGGCCAGGGCAGGAGTTACGAAAAACGCGACCAATGCGCATAAAATAAACTTCATGAAATCATCCTCTATAACGTGACAGCACCAGCTTGTCGAAACCATGACAATGATGCGCGATAGCCGATAGATGGCGCGTGCCAGCCATGCTTACAATGCGACGCATCGCCTCATCCCTTGTGATGCCGCGCTTCATCGGCATAACTAGGCGTCCCCCGCATTCCCTCTGCATTTCCACGCATCCCCCTCTCAATTCCTCCGCATTCCCACGCCGTGTCCGCCGCATTGTCCAATTGACGCCGACCAATGCTTATTGATAGATTCGACGCATGAAAAAATTTGCGTCTGATTTGATTGATACGGCGCGCGATGCTTTGGCTGGCCGTATCATCCGTACCCCTGTTTTGTCGCTGGAAAGCAGCAAGATCGCCCCCTATATCCCGGCTGAATCACGGCTATTTATGAAGCTTGAATTGTTTCAGCATACTGGCTCATTCAAGGCGCGGGGGGCCTTGCTGGGGGTTGACTGGCTGTCTGACGCACAAAAGACCAAGGGCGTTGCCACCTTCAGTGGCGGCAATCATGCGCTGGCCACGGCCTGGGCGGCACGCAAACAGGGCATCAGCGCCAAAGTCCTGATGACCGAGGCGGCTGATCCGATCCGCATTGACGGGTGCCGGGCCTTGGGTGCCGAAATTGTGCTGGTGCCTGATATGGCGCGTGCCTTGCCCATGCTTGACCAGATCGCTGCCGATGAAGGCCGGCATATCCTGCATCCTTTCAATGACGTGAATATGGCTTTTGGCGCGGCCACATGCGGTGCCGAATTTATCGAAGACGCCCCGCCGCTTGATATGGTTATTTTGCCTGTTGGCGGTGGTGGTTTGATTTCGGGTATGGCCGCCGCGATCAAGCGGCATAATCCGGATATTACCGTCATTGGCGTCGAACCCAAGGGGGCAGACAGTTTACGCCGCAGCTTTGCCACGGGCACCCCTGCCGTGCTTGACCGGATTGATACGATCGCCGACAGTCTGGGCGCGCCGATGGCAATGGCCGAATCCTTTGCGCTGGCTCGCCAGAATGTTGATGACATTGTGCTTATTGATGACCGCGCGATGGCCGAAACCATGCTGTTGATGCGCCATACGCTAAGCCTGATCGCCGAGCCGGCCTGTACCGCGTCGCTGGCCGCCGCGTTGGGGCCTTTGCGTGATAGGGTCAGGGGTAAATCGGTTGGCGTGCTGGCATGCGGTGCGAATATCAGCCCGGATCGCTATGCGCGCTATACCGCCGACGCGGCCTTGCCTACGGCCTGATACAGGCGGATAGCGCTGGGGGTTTTGATGGCATGACTTTTGGGGGAACAACTATCCCCACCGCGTAATTGACAATATTAATTACCCACACATAGGTTTGATATGTAGCATTGACGTTTGCGTGTTCGGCTCGGTTACGTTTCCCGCCAGATGTGTTGCGTAATTTCATGAAGATGTGGTTGAAAAATCACCTTCCGCAATGTGCATAAAATCTATTCAAATAAAAAAACTTCCGGTCACGCGCAATTTCCCTAACATTTAATATGACCTTAAGTTTTTAAGCTGAAAACCCGCTTAGCCTATAATGTAACTAAGAGATATCCGCTAAATTTCCTCACCATCATCACCCAACCCGGAAAACATATCCTCATGTTCAAACTTTAATGTTTTTGAGAAATCAA
>JABJBD010000209.1 GCA_018668795.1 Candidatus Puniceispirillum sp.
CACCACCATTTGAAATGGTAAAGGTGCCGCCAGCCATATCGTCTGGCGCAATCTTGCCATCACGTGCGCGCATCCCAAAGTCACCAATGGTGCGCTCGACCTCAGCCAGATTCATCTCTTCGGCACCTTTTATCACAGGCACCACCAGACCTTGCGGCGTGCCTACGGCAACACCAATATTGTAATAGTTCTTATAGATAATATCATTACCTTCGATTTCGGCATTAACCGCTGGAAATTCCCGCAAAGCCATGACTGACGCTTGCACAAACATACCCATGAAACCAAGTCGCACCTGATGGGTATTTTCAAATTCGGTTCTGTAACTTGCCCGCAATGCCATAAGTTCGGTCATATCAACTTCGTTGAAGGTGGTCAGCATCGCCGCATTGTTCTGCGCTTCTTTCAGCCGCCCTGCGATCACCCGCCGCAATTTTGACATCGGCACACGCTCTTCGCGCGCCGCATCTATGTCACGCGGTGTCTGGCGCGGTGTCTGGCTTGTTGCCAATGAACGCGGTGCCTGGCTTGCTGTTGCCGGAGCAGGGGCTTTCATCGCCGCCAGCACATCCGCCTTGGTCAAACGCCCATCGACGCCCGTACCGGTAATGTTTTCTGGATTAAGATTATTTTCCTCAACGAGACGGCGCACTGCAGGCGATAAAGGATGCGCATCCACTTTCGATGCTGGCGCTGGGGCCGCCTTTGGGGCAGGGGCTTCGGACTTTGCCGCTGGTGTTTCGGGCTTTGCCGCTTGTGCGCTGGCGCCTTTGCCAGCTTCAACGCGCGCTAGCAAGGCACCGACTTCGACAGTATCGCCTTCGGCCACGACCAGCTCGCTCAATTGACCAGCTACAGGTGAAGGCACTTCCAGCGTCACCTTATCAGTCTCAAGTTCAACAACAGGCTCATCGGCAGCCACCGCATCTCCTGCTTTTTTGATCCAGCGTGCGATCGTTGCGTCGCTAACAGACTCGCCAAGAGTCGGGACAATAATATCGGTTGCCATTAGCAAGCACCCTCCTTTGGTGCGTTGGATATGCATCGGCATCAACATGATGCCACTTAACTATTCTGCGGCGGCCTTGCCACTTTCCTTATCAAAACCAAGTGCGTCTTCGACCAGAGCCTGCTGTTCGAGTTTATGCCGTGACAGGCTACCTGTCGCTGGTGACGCGGCGGCGGCACGTCCGGCATAGATCGGACGCGATTGCTTTGATCCTGCTTTTTCCATCGCGTCTTCGATGAAATCACGGACAAATGTCCAGCTTCCCATATTTTTGGGTTCTTCCTGACACCAGATGATCTTGGCATTAGGCACAGCTTCAAGCGCCTCGATCACGGCTTTTGTCGGGAATGGATATAGCTGTTCCAGACGCAGAATTTCAATATCCCATGCCTTGGCGTCGTCGCGCGCGGCTGCCAAATCATAATAGACTTTACCGCTACACATGACGATGCGCTTGGCTTTGCCATGCTTTACCTTTGTATCACGTTCATCAAGAACACGGTGGAAGCTGGTGCCGCTAGCCATTTCAGCAAGATCAGACACACAGGCTTTATGCCGCAATAATGATTTCGGCGTCATCACCACAAGCGGTTTGCGGAAATCACGACGTAGCTGACGACGCAGAACATGGAAATAATTTGCCGGTGTCGTACAATTAACCACCTGCATATTATCCTCGGCGCATAGCTGCAGATAGCGTTCAAGACGGGCTGATGAATGTTCTGGGCCTTGGCCTTCATACCCATGCGGCAATAGCAGAACCAGCGCGCTCATCCGCAACCATTTTGCTTCACCTGACGAGATGAACTGGTCAACGACAACCTGCGCACCATTGGCAAAATCGCCAAATTGCGCTTCCCACATGACCAGTGCATTTGGCTCGGCTTGCGAAAACCCGTATTCAAAGCCCATCACCGATGCTTCAGATAGCGGCGAATCGATCACTTCAAATGGCGCTTGATCGTCCGACAGACTCGCCAGTGGCGCAAACCGTTCTTCGGTATCCTGATCGACAAGCACCGAATGGCGCTGGCTGAATGTACCACGACAGGAATCCTGTCCGGATAGACGCACTGGATTACCTTCCAGCATCAAGGTGCCAAAGGCCATAAGCTCGGCTGTTGACCAGTCAATCCCTGTGCCTTTTTCGATATTGTCTGCACGCGCTTTCAGAATGCGTGTCAGTTTGGAATTGATCCGCATATGATCCGGAACCTTGTTCATATCGACACCCAGCTTGCGCAGGACATCAATATCAACAGCCGTTTCACCGCGGCGTTCTTCACCATGTGCAGTTCGCATACCCGACCACATGCCTTCAAGCCAGTCAGCCTTGTTCGGACGATAGCTTGTGCCAGCTTCAAATTCTTCATCTAGATGCTTGATGCGGTCATCAATGACCTTTTGTGCACCAGCTTCGTCAAACACGCCTTCGGCGATCAGTTTCTGGGCATAAATATCGCGTGTTGAAGGATGCTGCCCGATCGCCTTATACATAAGCGGCTGGGTAAAAGCTGGCTCGTCACCTTCATTATGACCAAAGCGACGATAGCAGAACATATCGATAACAACGTCGGTATTGAACGCCTGCCGGAATTCAATAGCAATCCGCGCTGTATGCACAACCGCTTCGGGATCATCACCATTCACATGGAAAATCGGTGCCATCACCATTTTGGCCACATCGGTTGGATAGGGCGATGAACGTGAATAAGACGGGCTAGTGGTAAAGCAGATCTGGTTATTCACGATAATATGGATCGTGCCGCCAGTGCGATAGCCACGCAAATCCGAAAAGGCAAAGGTTTCGCCAACAACACCCTGTCCGGCAAAAGCCGCGTCACCATGCAAAAGAATACCCAGCACTTCGGTACGATCATGGTCATCACGTTGTTGCTGTTTTGCCCGCACCCGTCCAACAACAACCGGATCAACAATTTCCAGATGCGAGGGATTAGGTGCCAGACTCAGATGCACCGAGCTATTATCAAAAACACGGTCAGCCGATGCGCCCATATGATATTTCACATCACCCGAGCCCCCAACATCTTCAGGATTCGCCGGATTACCCAGAAATTCGGAAATGATCGCCCGAAACGGCTTACTCAGAACATTATGCAGAACATTCAGACGGCCGCGATGCGCCATGCCGATAACAGCTTCGCCAAGGCCAAGCTGGTTGCCGCGCTTGAGAATTTGTTCAATCGCCGGAATCACCGCTTCGGCGCCATCCATGCCAAACCGCTTGGTGCCCGTATATTTCTTATGCAGATAGCGTTCAAATTCTTCGGCATCAACCAGACGTTCATAAATCGCCTGCTTACCTTTGATGGTAAAATCTGTGCGGTTGCCAATGGCTTCGATACGTTCTTGAATCCATGCTTTTTGCGCCGGGTCCTGAATATGCATGAATTCAACGCCGATGGTGCCGCAATAGGTTTGGCGCAACACATCGATAATTTCCCGCAAGGTCGCGGTTTCCAGACCAAGCACATAATTGATGAAAATTGGACGATCCCAGTCATCTTCACCAAAGCCATAGGCTTCAGGATCAAGTTCGGGATGTAGTTCCGGCTCTTCAAGTGCCAGCGGATCAAGCCGAGCCAGCAGATGCCCGCGGATACGATAGGCGCGAATCAGCATCACCGCACGCAATGAATCCAGCGTCGCCGCCCGCATATTGCCCGCATTCAGATTGCCATTTGATTTATGCGCCGCCGCAACAGCCTTGATCGAAGCTTCCGGATCAACCGCCCCCACGACACGGCTTATGCCATTGCCCCAGCTTGGACCTTTTTCTTCCCAGCTTGGGCCTTTATCCCCAATATCGCCAACCGCCTCAAGCTGTTCGAAATAACGCGCCCATGCCGCATCAACGGCGCGCGGGTTGCGCCGCCAGGCGTCGTTCATTTCAGCTATAAAAGTGGCATTAGCGCCAGATAGAAAGCTACTATCGAGAGCATCAGCATTTTGATGATCGGCGTCGTCACGATTTGGGGTTACCGAATCACTCATGTTTTTCAATCCATCACTTATAGACGCTATTTATTGGCCATAGTGTATAAGCTATTCACTTATATTCAAGAAGAATGGTTGCCAATCGCTGACATAACAGCATCACCAAGCGCGGCAGGTGACGACGCCATCACAAAACCAGCTGCTTCCATCGCCGCTATCTTGTCAACAGCGGCACCACTTCCCCCCGATACAATCGCACCGGCATGACCCATACGGCGTCCTGGCGGCGCTGTCTGACCGGCAATAAATCCGGCAATCGGCTTGCGGTTGGATTGTGCCATATAATAGGCGGCGGCTTCTTCTTCGGCAGAGCCACCAATTTCGCCAATCATGACAATCGCCTCGGTCTGGTCATCAGCCAGAAACATTTCAAGGCAATCGATAAAGTTGGTGCCATTGACCGGATCACCGCCAATGCCAACACATGTTGACTGGCCAAGTCCGGCGGCTGTTGTCTGGGCAACCGCTTCATAGGTCAAAGTACCCGAACGCGACACGATACCGACCTTGCCCGGCTTATGAATGTGGCC
>JABJBD010000132.1 GCA_018668795.1 Candidatus Puniceispirillum sp.
GAAACCGGCTTTCGTCAGGCAATCGTGCGCGCTTTGCGTAATTACGGTGATCTGGCTGGCAACCGCAAAGCTGCCGATCTGACCGCCGATGATGTGCTGGCCAATACTGGTGTCATGCTGTCGGTATTCTTGCGTGAACCCCAATTTCAGGGCCAGACCAAAGACCGGCTTGTCTCGACTGATGCGACCCGCATGACCGAACAGGCAGTGCGTGATCGCTTTGAACAATGGCTATCCGCCGACTCAGCCCGCGCCAATTTTCTGCTTGAGGCAGCTATCGAACGTGCCGAAGAACGCAAGCGGCGTAAAAAGGAAAAAGAAGTTGCGCGTAAATCGGCAACACGCCGTCTGCGTCTGCCTGGCAAGTTGGCTGACTGCACATCAAACGATCTCGATCTGACCGAATTATTCCTTGTCGAGGGGGACTCGGCAGGTGGCTCGGCAAAACAGGCACGTAACCGTAAAACGCAGGCTGTCTTGCCTTTACGTGGTAAAATTCTGAATGTCGCCAGCGCAACCGTTGAAAAGCTCAGTGGTAATCAGGAACTATCCGATCTGGCGCTGGCGCTTGGTGTGCGGCCAGGCAAGGATTTCAAAGTCGATGATCTGCGCTATGGGCGTGTTGTCATAATGACAGATGCCGATGTTGATGGCGCGCATATTGCTGCTTTGCTGATGACCTATTTTTATCGTGAAATGCCGCAATTGATCGAAGCAGGGCGGCTCTATCTTGCACAGCCCCCGCTTTATCGTATTAATCAAGGTGGCAAAACAATGTATGCGCTAGATGACGCCCAGCGTGACACATTGTTGGAAACGGGCTTTGACAAACGCGGCAAGATTGACATTAGCCGCTTTAAGGGACTTGGTGAAATGCCCCCTGCCCAGCTCAAGGAAACCACCATGAATCCGGCAAGCCGACGCCTGTTAAAAGTTGAATTGCCGCAACGTGACAGCATTGGTGCTGATCTGCGTCGCAATACCGATCAACTGGTCAACACATTGATGGGCAAAAAGGCAGAACTGCGCTTTGGTTATATCCGCGATCATGCCGAAGATGCGCTAGCCAATCTTGACGTTTAACGTATATCAACCACCGCATCGACCTTATCAAACAATATCTGCAACGCATTAATAACCGCACTTTCAGCTTCCATTGACGACAAATGTCCAATGCCTGTCAGCAGGCTGTAATCGGCATGGGGACAAAGCGCAGCCATTTCAGCGGAAAGACTAGGCGGCGTCAGCACATCCAGCGTGCCACATAAAATCAACATGGGGTGATCGAACCCCCGCAACGTATCTTTTTGATCTACCCGACCAAGGATCGCTGTTTGTTGCTGGATGAATGTTTGCCGCCCAATATCGTCAGCCATTTTCAGAACGCGATTGGCAATATGCGGATCATTCACCGCATCTGGCGACAGCAATCGCGGCAGAAGATGCCGTGTCACCCCTTTGAAACGGTCACTTTGCGCCAAATTGATAGCTTGTTCACGCTGTTTGCGATGTGCCGCACTATCGATCCGGCAGGTGGTATTCATAAGCGCCATCCCAGCCATACGGTCAGGTGCGCACCGTGCCATTTCCATGGCAACATATCCCCCCATCGACAAACCAACGGGCACAAGCATGCCATCTGTCATGGAAAGTGCCCGCATCGCCATATCGGCAATGCTGTCATCCTGCGTCGTATCAGCCACTTGTAGCGTCTGGTAAACAGGAGAAAAACGGTCAAGCTGCGCAGAAAACAAATCGGCAGTACATAACAAACCAGGAATGAAAACAGGGGTAAATCGCGTCATATAATCTGGCTTGTCTGAATGAAAGATTGACCTTGCGGTGTTTACTCTGTATCACCGCCACAGATAGTTTGGTAGCAGAATTTTAGGTTGCATACCCAACTCGCATTATAAATGTTCAAAGGAAGTTGTCCTTGAAATTTTCTGACCTCGGTCTCAGTGATGAGCTTAGTCAGGCTGTAGCCGAATTAGGTTATGAAAGCCCCACACCTATACAGGAAAAATCAATACCGGTTGTATTGATGGGACGTGATATTTTGGGCTCTGCTCAGACTGGCACGGGTAAAACCGCTTCCTTTACATTACCAATGATCGACATACTGGCATCTGGTCGTGCCAAAGCGCGCTTGCCTCGCTCTCTTATTTTGGCACCAACTCGCGAACTTGCTGCCCAGGTTGCCGAATCTTTTGAAAAATTCAGCACGCATCATAAACTCAGCATGGCGCTTTTAATTGGTGGCGTCAGTTTTGCCGATCAGAATGCCGCGCTTGTTAAAGGTGTTGATGTGCTGATCGCCACGCCGGGGCGCCTGATTGACCATTTTGAACGTGGCAAGGTTATGCTGAATGATGTCAAGGTTCTGGTGATCGATGAAGCGGATCGTATGCTTGATATGGGTTTCATTCCCGATGTTGAGCGCATTGTCGGCTTGCTTCCCCCTTTGCGTCAAACGCTGTTCTTTTCGGCAACTTTGTCTGATGACATCCATAAAATCAGCAATAAATTTGTCAGCAACCCGAAAATCATAGAAGTTGCACCGCCTGCATCAACAGCGGAAACCGTCGCTCAGCATATACAATGGACTGACGTCAAGAATAAGCGTGTTGTTTTGCGCGATTTATTGCGTAGCGAAACCGTTAAAAATGCGGTGATTTTCTGTAACCGGAAACGCGATATATCAACCTTGATAAAATCACTGACAAATCATGGGTTTTCGGCAGTTGCAATGCATGGCGACATGACCCAATCAGCCCGGCTTGAGGCGTTGGACAAATTCAAAAAGGGCGAAGTGCCCCTGCTGATCGCATCCGATGTTGCCGCGCGCGGCCTTGACATAGCTGGCCTTAGTCATGTGTTCAATTTTGATGTGCCAACCAGCGCCGAAGATTATGTCCACCGGATTGGTCGAACAGGTCGTGCGGGAAAATCTGGCCGCGCTTTCACCATTGCCGCTGGCAAAGATGACAAACGCTATGTTGGTGCTATCGAAAGCCTGATTGGTAAAACTATCCCGCTTATTGGTGATGCTGGCGGCGTCCAATCAGACACCAAAACGCCTGACACCAAAACATCTGCCGCCAAAGACGCTGATAAAAAGCCTGCAACCCGTGGCAAGAAACCTGCTGCTAAAGATGCAAAACCAGACGCGGCACAGGCCGACAAAAAACCAGCTTCTTCAGCCAAGCCAAAAAGTCAGAACACCAAAGAGCCACGTCAGAAACCACGTAACGGCAATACCAAAGACGAATTACCATCACCACCGGATTGCCAAGGTGATACGCTTGAGGCCACAGGCCACGTACCTGCGTTTCTGCAACGCTAAATCAGGCTTTAACTATTGGCGGCCAGCGCCTTTTCAACAATCTCAGCAAGATCGTTTGATGGTTTTGCTCTATTTACACGCTGCAAAGCTGCAATCATTTGTGCTTTACGGCGATCATCATAGGCAGACATGCGGGTCAGCGGTAACACCATCCGCGCTGAAATTTGTGGATTGCGACCATCAATATCAATCAGGCAATCTGCAATAAAATCAAAGCCTGAACCATCTTCAGCATAAAAATGCACAGGGTTACCAGACATAAACGCCCCCAGCACCGCACGTAATTTATTCGGATTATTAGGATCAAAAGACGGATGCTGCATCAATGCTTTGAGCCGATCCACCGTGCCACCAACAACCGACATCGATTCCATTTGGAACCATTTTTCCATGACCAGGGCATTATCCTGCCAACGATCATGAAAGACAGAAAGCCCGACATCGCGCGCTGAAGATAGGCTGTTATTCAATGCCATAACAGCACCTTGCGATAATGTCATATTTTTGTCATGCACCTGTGCGGCCGCAACATCTTCAGCCTGTGTGCTTGACGCCGCAACGCCCAGCATAAGCAAGGCATTCAACAAAGCCCGCCCACCACTACTAGCCTGAAGCTCTTGGCGTGAGCTGTCTTCGAGGCATGCGGCAATATTATCTGCCAGCCCATGTCCAAGTGCCGCCTGCAAGCGTCTTCGTGCATGATACAAAGCCACCGGATCAGCGGGCTTAAGCCAGCTTTCCAGCACCGATATGCCCGGCAAGGCGAACATGCTGGCCTTAAACGCATCAAGCAGACCATCTTCATTCAGAATTTTACCATAGGCACCCGACAAAGCCGCCGCATCGGCATCCAGCCTATCGCCGCCTGTCGCCGCGGCAATGATTGCATCTGCCGCCAGTGTTTGTGCTGCATCCCAGCGATTAAAACGGTCTGTATCCTGCGCCATGATATGCAGGCGTTCGGTCGTGCTCAGATCGTCCTCCAACACCACTGGTGCCGAAAAATTACGAAGCAGACTTGGTGTTAATACGGCGTTACTGTCCATCACCGAACTGTTATAAAATGCCTGACGATGCTGTGCACCATCCATCAGAATGACATGCTCGTCAGCAAGCACCCCACCCGAAGTCAGGCTGGTTGCAACAGGCTGTCCTGTCGCATCAAGAAAGCCAAGCCTAACCGGAATTGGCACTGGGTCACATGGTGTCTTGGCCGCGGTTTCGGGGATGTGCTGAGCAAAATCGAGCGTTATGGCTGCCGCATCGTCTGCCACCCGCGTAACCGATAATTGCGGTGTTCCAGCTTGGGCATACCAGCGGGCAAATCCTGATAGGTCAATATCGTTGCTATCGGCCAGGGCAGCAACAAAATCATCACAGGTAACCGCCGTGCCATCATGTCGCTTGAAATACAGATCCATGCCTTTACGGAACCCGTCACGCCCCAGATACGCTGCCATCATGCGAATGACTTCGGCACCTTTTTCATAGACTGTGGCAGTATAGAAATTATTGATCTCTCGATAGCTTTCAGGTCGGATTGGATGCGCCGTTGGGCTACGGTCTTCAGGGAATTGCGCTGCCCGTAACAGGCTGACATCATCAGCACGCTGAACACCTTCGTCATGCATATCTGCCGAAAAGCACTGATCTCGAAATACCGTCAAACCCTCTTTCAAAGTCAGCTGGAACCAGTCGCGACAAGTCACACGGTTGCCTGTCCAGTTGTGAAAATATTCATGCGCCACAATCGACTCAACGCGATGCAGATCAGTATCAGTTGCCGTATTGGTGTCGGCCAGCACAAATTTGCTGTTAAAGATATTCAGACCCTTATTTTCCATAGCCCCCATATTGAAATGGCTAACCGCAACGATCTGGAACAGATCAAGGTCATATTCAAGTCCGAAGCGGTCTTCATCCCATTTCATCGAGCGTTTCAGCGAATCCATCGCATGACCTGTAAGGCCAACATTGCCCTTTTCCACATAGATATGCAGATCAACCTCACGGCCTGACGCGGTTACAAAGCTGTCCTCGGCACATTCAAGATCACCCACAACACACGCAAAAAGGTAACTTGGCTTTGGATGTGGATCATGCCAGACAGCAAAATGCCGCCCTTTGGATGCCGTGCCTGTTTCGACAAGATTTCCGTTCGATAACATTTGCGGGAATGCAATATCCGCCTCGATACGTACTGTAAAAATGGTCATCACATCTGGGCGGTCAGGAAAAAATCCTATACGCCGGAATCCTTCTGGTTCACACTGGGTGCAATACATGCCACCAGACAGATAAAGACCTTCTAGCGCGGTATTGGTTTCAGGGTGACAGACAGACACGCTTTCAACCACACAATCATGCGGCAGATTTACCAAATGAATGCCAGTCTCATCGACTGGCCAGTCATCTTTGGCTATTTCGATATCATCGATAGATAGGCGTTGCAGATCCAGCCCGCGGCCATTCAGCACCATGTCATGCGAACCAGCCGCCGCATCAGGATTTTTTGACAGGTCAAGACGCGTGGTCACAAGCGTCTGGTCTTCGAAAATATGAATATCAAGATGCGCCGCAGTTACCAGATAGGCTGGCGGCATATAGCCAGAACGATGTTTCAACATGATCTAGCTGGAATCACGCGACGTTGTATAGGCTTCCTGACAATGTGTCAGACAATAAGGTTTGCCCGGGACAATCGTATCGCCACAAAACGTGAAGCCGTTAAACTTTGGATCACCTGTTGGCCAGCAACATTTGCTTCGTGACCATTCAAGCTTGCGTAATTCCAGACGCAATGGCATTTCACGATCTGGCTCCGGCACTGCAGTCACTGGCTTAACCGTTGACGATTTTGTTTTGGCAATCGGTGAAGGCCGCTTTGGCAATCCCATACGATGCGCCTTGCCAGCAATCGAATTGCGTGACACGCCCAGGGCCTCGCCAATTTGCGAAATCGACAAGCCTTCCTGCCACAGGACTTTCAACTTTTCCAAACGCTCATCAGTCCAAACATTTGCCGTATCTGCCATATCAATCCTCTTAATCTGGGAATGGCCGCGCCATCGCCACCAAGACAGCCGTTATAACGGCACCTGCCAACTAACTCAATTACCTTTATTGCCTATATATGTGGGTATCGCGCCTGATTTAATCCAGAGCACCAATAAACCGCCCAATAAGTTCCAGCTGGCAATCCAGCATATGCCGTCCATAATGCGTTTGCAGGCCTTTATCTTCGGCCACAGCCAGCCAGTCTGTGCGCGCAGGCAGCATAATTATATCGGCAATCAACGTATCGGGGCGCACATTTTCCAAGGGTAATGGCAAGGCATCGCCCGCGTGCAGGCCAAGCGAGGTCGAATTGATAATAATATCTATATCACGCGCCACGTCTTCTGCCGCATCGGCCATATTATCCAGCGCAAATGCCTGATTATAACCTGCAATCTGTTGCATTGAGTTAACAAGATTTTCTGCTTTCTCACGGGTACGGTTGGCAATCGCTATTTCACCAACACCTGCCTGACACAATGCAACAGCGATCGCCCGTGCAGCGCCCCCAGCCCCCAGCATCAATACACGTTTACCTACAATCTCATGTCCCTTTAACGCCAATCCAGCAACAAAACCGGCACCATCGAAAATATCACCATATAAACGTCCATCATCACCAAAGCGCACGGCGTTAACCGCGCCGCACACACGCGCCGCCTCACCCAGCTCGTCACACATCTGGGCAATCGGCATTTTATGTGGAATTGTGATGGTAAGACCGCCAAAATTTTCCATAGCGCGCAAACCATCCATAACCGTCACCAGCGCGTCAGGCGTTGCATCAATTGGGATCATTAGATGATCGCGCTTTTCGCTGACAAAGCGTTCGTTGAACACCATCGGCGCACGGACATGCGCTGATGGATGCGCGATCACGCCAAATATCTTTGTTGTTCCGGTTACAAGCGGTACCAAACTTGGTGTCGCAGATGGTGTTTGTTCAGTCATGAGAAAAACCAGTTCTGTAAAAAGCCATTCATCATACCCAACACAATGCCCTTTATCTACTCAGATAAACTTTTAACTTATCCACGCACATAAATTCGCCACAACATTTACGCGAAAATGTCACAGCGCTGCCCTTTTTGCGCCGTTATTGCCGCCTAATTTTTACCTGTCACCGGTGTTGGCCTGTCATCACCCACTTGCAGGCTGACCCGATGACACATTGTAATTTTAACCATATCGACAGGACATATTATGAAAAATTTAAAGCTCCCCATTGTTCTTGGCGTTGGGTTACTTGTTTCGGGCGGTCTTGTTGCTGGCCTCGCAACAGCAGGTGACCGTGGCTTTGGCAAAGGTAAACATCACGGCTTGTTTATGGCCAAAAAAATCGACATAAATAATGACGGCAATGTCAGCCGTGACGAAATGCTAGCACGCCAGAAAAATCATTTCGACATGCTTGATACCGATAAAGACGGCATGATCGCCCCCGCCGAATATAACGCCAAGATGGTTGCCATGTTTGAAAAGCTGGATACGAACGCCGACGGTTTGCTACAGCCTGACGAATTGCCACGGCATCATCGCCATAAATATCATGGCAAGCACAAGCATGACCGTTCACATGGTACCGACGCGTCTGAAAGCTAGTTGCCATTTTGCCATTTTACATGGCGCCAACCAACCAAGGTCTTTAGCCTTATTCCCCTCTGATAGTGGCTAAAGACAACGCAACGCGCACCGCCGTTTTCTCCCCGGCTAAAAGCGACATGACGTTACGCTGGTGCGCGTTCGCTTCCCAAAACATCACATATCTGGCAGCTATTCGTCGCGACCGTCTTTATCAACAAAATCCAGCGACGCTGAATTGATGCAATAGCGCAAGCCCGTCGGTTGCGGCCCATCGGGAAATACGTGACCAAGATGCGCATCGCACTGGTTACAATGCACTTCGGTACGCCGCATAAAGAAACTGCGATCTTCGGTCTCGCCGACAGCACCATTTTCGGCAGGTTGGTAAAAGCTAGGCCAGCCGCTACCTGATTCAAATTTCGTGTCACTCTCGAATAGCTCAGCACCACAACATATACAGTGATAAATACCATCTGCGTGATTATCGCATAACGCTCCGGTAAAGGCGCGTTCAGTGCCATGTTCGCGGGTTACGTGAAACTGCTCTTCGGTCAGTATATCGCGCCATTCGGCATCAGTTTTGATAATTTTGTCAGACATAAATCTTGCTCCGGTTAAAACGCCCCTAATATTACTCTTACTATTAACTGTAATATTATACGTCCGCTATATTATGTGTTTCCATCGCCTGCCATATTGATGCTGGTGTGGCAGGCATATCTATATGGGGTATCGACAACGCATTACAAATAGCCGAAATGATCGCATGTGGCGCACCAATAGCACCAGATTGCCCCGCGCCCTTTACGCCCAGCACATTATTCAGACAGGGCGTGTTACGCATGCTGATATCCAGCATCGGAATCTGGTCTGCACGCGGCAATGTATAATCCATCAATGACCCTGACAGAAGCTGTCCTTGATCGTCATAGACAACATGCTCATAAAGCGCCTGTCCTATGCCCTGAACGATCCCGCCTTGTATCTGCCCTTCCAGCATGATGGGGTTGATAACGACACCAAAATCATTAACACAGGTAAAGCGATCAAGCTTTACCGTACAGGTTGCTGGATCAATGTCCACCTCGGCAATATGGCACCCATAGGGATAGCTGGGGCCTTCACTGGCATAAGGCTGGATCGTATTCAGCCTATGTTCAGACGCGTCATCCGCAAATGCAATAACAACATCCTCAAGCGTGATCGAACGGTTGCTGGCCTTATCGGCAAAAATACCATCGTCAAAAACCAGATTATCTTCCGCACAATCCAGCTTTTGCGCTGCCATAGGACGCGCCAGCTCAATAATGGCGCCCGACGCCTTGGCGGCGGCTGAACCAATCAGCACCGTCATGCGCGCACCGCCTGTTGTGCCTTCGGGCATTGTTGACGAATCCCCCTGCTGTATGGTGATTTTATCAGCATCATAGCCAAGATTGTCAGACAGGATCTGGGTCAAAGTCATTCTGTGTCCCTGTCCGTTACATTGCTGTGATGCCAGTACCGTCATATGGCCATTGGCCGCAAAACTTATATGCACACCGCCATCACTGCCATCGCCGCTTTTTTCCAGATACATCCCAAGACCGATACCACGATTCAGCCCCTTGGCATGGGCCGCATCGCGCCGCGCCGCAAACCCGTCCCAATCGGCACGTTGCAATGCTGCTTCAAACAAGGCAGGCATATCACCGCTATCAATGGTGATACCAACCGCCATCGGATAGGGCATCTGATCTGCTTTGATAAGATTGCGCCGCCGCACATCAACGCGGCTTATACCTGTCACCATCGCGATATGATCCATCAGCCGTTCCAGTGCGTAAATCAATTCGGGCCGACCCGCACCTCGATAGGCATCGATAGCAGGCGTATTTGTCACCACTCCACGCACATGCAGGCTTGCCACTGGAATATCATAGGTGCCTGTGAGTGCCGAATTGGCCGAAATCGTCGGTATTGCCGTTGAAAAGTTTGACAACCATGCGCCCATATTGGCATGCACATCGGCTTCATAGGCCAGAACGCGGCCAGTGTCGTCAATCACCGCGCGCGCCTTTGTTCGCGTGTCACGCCCTTGAATGTCCGATAGAAACCCATCGGATCGTGGCTGTTGCCAGCGCACCATACTACCAAGCTTGCGCGCGGCCCAACTCACCAGCACTTGTTCGGGATGCAGAAAAATCTTGAAACCAAAACTGCCACCAACATCGCCTGTACGCAGACGAACAGCGTCATGTTCCATATGCAACGCATCGGCAATCTGCGTTGATATTGACCGTGCACCTTGCGTCCCACACCAAACAAACAGCGTATCCTGGTCATCTCCGGGCGCAGCAATAATGGGACGTGTTTCAACCGAATTGACAATAACGCGGCCATTGATCACATCCACCTCGACAATTTTATGCCCCTTATTTGTTGCGGCGGCAAAACTGGCTTTGGTTGCGTCTGGATCGCCTTTATACCAGTCAAAAGCAATATTTGAGGGGTATTCAGGATATAATTGTGGGGCACCATCTGCCACCGCGTCATATACATCTGTCACGGCATCCAGCGGATCAAAATCAACCTCGATCAGATCAAGCGCATTATCGGCATGCATCTGGCTATCGGCCACTACCATTGCAACAATATCGCCTGCATAGCGGTTTATATCGCGCACCATTGGTGGTTTGGTAACCATAGGCATTGGGCGGTCATCGCTGTTCACGACCACATTCTTGCATTCGATCTCGCCAACTTTGTCGGCATCAAGATCCGCCTGCGTTGCCGCCAGCACTACACCCGGCGCGCTTGCCGCGGCACTAACATCAATCGATAACAGCTTTGCATGGGCAAAAGGCGCGCGAAGAAAAGCCACACGCAACCCCTCACCTGGCTTTATATCATCAGTATAGACACCAGCTCCGGTAACCAGTCGATGATCTTCAATACGTGATAGCCCTTGGCCTATTTCAAACTTCATATCGTCCCACCTGCTATTTGGTTCTTCATGCTATTTAAATGCGAACATCCGGTGCGCATCAGCAATGCGTGTTGCTGTTGTGATCCAGCATAATCCCCCAAAAACCCATGCGAAAACCGCAAAATACGAAGGCATCAATGTCATCATACATAAGAGAATGATAGTCTCGGTGCCTTCGGTCAAGCCGCCAAGATGATAGAATGACTTTTTACCACGCACCTCTGTTGATATGCCACGTTTGGCGGCAATAATGGCAAAGGCCAGAAAGCTGGACGTCGTGCCGACAAAGCTAAACACCAGAAAACACGCCGCCACTGCGTTTGCAGGATCATGCAAGGCAAAGGCAAAAGGGATCGCACTATAGAAAATAAAATCTAAAACAATATCCAGATAACCTCCAAAATCAGTGATACCTGAACCAGTGATACCTGAAGAACTACTATCCGAAACTCGCGCCACAGCCCCATCAAGCCCGTCAGCAAGCCTGTTAATCACGATAAAAACCAGGGCAACCATGAACGCGTTAAAGGTGATGCTGATAACAGCAACCAAACCCATAAAGCCTCCAGTAACTGTCATATGATTAGCCGTAACGCCCCATCGGGCAAGCTGGCGCGCGACGGGCATCATCACAGCATCGACAACCGGACGAAGCGTCGCGTCAAACATCAGCTTGTTGATACAGACTTTGCTCGTGCCTTTGATGCTGGCATGGCGATGATTGTTTCACCTGCCACACAATGCTGGCCAATAGCGATAGTCGCAACATGGTCAGACGGCACAAACAGATCAATCAGACCTGCCACACGCGACATACCAAAACTGTCACCTGCCACGACATGCTTGCCTTCGGGCAGACGGCATACAAGCTGGCGCGCGCTGGCTGTTGC
>JABJBD010000213.1 GCA_018668795.1 Candidatus Puniceispirillum sp.
ATGATAACATTCAAATTAGAATGTTACGCCAACTTTCAAACGTGTGTTTGCACCGTCGTTTGTTGTAGCTGCAGACGAGTCTTTCATCTCGTATGAACGATTTGTCAAAGATACATACATGCCAGTAGCAGGAACATACTTCACACCAACCTGAGTGGCTTCGTATGAGTCGCCGCCGTTTGTGCTTGATGTTGACAGCTCAGATGACATGGCAACAGCTTCCAAAGTAACGGTGTCTGACATTGCATATGTAATGCCATAGTCGCTTGTTGAAGCTTCGTAACCAGCAGTACCGATTGAGCTACCGCCTTGCTTGACGTCTTTGTCCATGCTGGCTGCACGTACTGTGAAGTCACCATAAACAATCTTTACACCAAAGCCGTCCTGATCAGTTTCGTATGAACCTGTACCAGTTGCAACGTCACCAGATGATGAAACGTCATAAGTTGCATAGTGAGCTGTGATACCAACGCCATCAACGTCGATTGCATAAGTTACACCGATTGCAGTTGAGTCAGCCTTTGAAGCTGCACCAGCGTCTGCCTGTGACACACGAACGGTCAAACCATTGACTGTTGGTGATGTGTACATGACCTGACCTTTGGCCTCAGAACCAACAACAGTAGCTGTACCCAGACCAGTTGTCAGAGCAGGTGTTGTTGTTGAAGAGATTGAAGATGAACCTGAGAGGGCAGCATCAAAAGCAGACTGGCCAGCAGATGATGATTTTGCAGCATCATTATGCTCACCGAATGAGATCTGGCCCCAATCGTCAGAAATGTGCATGCGGGCGTCATCGTCAACACCGTCATCAACGTGGATTGAACCACCGAATGACATGCCTGAATCAGCTGTGGTTGAACCAGAGATTGTGAAATCTGAGTCCATAGTTGCTGAAGTGTTGTTAGTAGTCAAACCAGAAGCTGTTGCTGCGGCTGTATCGTCTGACCATGAGTCATATGCCCATGAAGCAGATGCTGACAGAGATACGTCAGCAGAAGCGGCTGAAACGCCACCAAGTGCTACCAAAGCGGTAGTCGCAAGAAGAACCTTACGCATGTTAAATCTCCCTTAGAGAAAATTGTCACCATTGACAATGAATGCAGAATATTAAGTTTTGCTAAATTAACAAGTTATGATGAATAAAGGCGAAACAGATTTCTCTAATGTGTGATAAATTTACAACAGTGTTGCGAAATCGACGGGATTCAGCGCGAATTTAGCTAAACAGACCGGATGATGCTTGGTTTGAGTCGCGATCATCTGTCGATCTGCGCTGCGCTTTGATCGGATGATGCTTAATATAATTCGCGATCATCTGTCGGCCTTTGGCCGGATGATGCTTGGTTTAAACGTGACATGCGCTAGTATCACGCTGTAAACAGGCACAATAGATGCAGAATCAATCCAGGTGGCGATAATGACGGTAATTCATGATAATCTGAAAGCGGTGCAGGACAAAATATCTGCCGCATCCGGTCTAGTCGGTACAGATGCGCACACTGATAAGCGGGCTGTGACACTTGTTGCGGTCAGCAAACGTCAGCCCGATGACCGGATTGATGCCGCGCTTGACGCGGGCCATCGCTGTTTTGGTGAAAACCGTGTTCAGGAAGCACAAACACGCTGGACCGCGCGCCGCGCCGCTTATCCGGATCTGACCTTACATTTGATTGGTGCCTTGCAAACCAACAAAGCTGCCGATGCGGTGGCTCTGTTTGATGTGATCGAAGTGGTTGACCGCCCCAAGCTGGCACGCGCGCTAAGCCGTGAAATGGACAGTCAGGATCGGCATCTTGCCTGTTACATTCAGGTCAATACTGGCGATGAACCGCAAAAGTCGGGTATCAGTCCGGTCGATGTCGATGATTTTATCACCCAGTGCCGCGATGAATTCGGTCTGACCATTGTTGGTTTGATGTGTATTCCACCTGCTGATGAAGAACCAGCGATGCATTTTGCGCTTTTGGCAACGATTGCCAAACGTAACGGGCTGGACAAATTATCGATGGGGATGAGTGGCGATTATGAAGAGGCTATCGGCTTTGGCGCCACGTCGGTGCGTGTCGGATCAGCGATTTTTGGCGCCCGCGATAGCTAGGGTGACATTAGAGGGCGCGATCATCTTATCAATCTTCGCTGTGCTTCAGCCGGATGATGCCTATAATCCGCGATCATCTTTCGGCCTGTGGCCGGATGATGCTTGATTAGTTACGCGATCATCTTTCGGCTTTCGCTGTGCTTCAGCCGGATGATGCTTACATAACCCGCGATCATCTTTCGGCCTGTGGCCGGATGATGCTAGTCAATCATATGGCCTGTGCGGGTTTTTTTGGTTTTCAGATAATCGGCATTAAAGGGATTTTCGCTGATATTTAACGGCACGCGTTCGCTGATATTAAAACCCTGCGCCTGCATCTGGGCGATCTTGTCAGGGTTGTTTGTGATTAAACGCATTTTGTTTATGCCTAGTGCCTGGAGGATTTTGGCGGCAGGCAGAAAGCCACGCTCATCCGTGTCAAACCCAAGCATATGATTCGCGTCAACTGTATCCAGTCCCCCATCCTGTAATGCATAGGCACGCATTTTATTCAACAGGCCAATGTCACGCCCTTCTTGAGCCAGATAGACAAGAACACCATTGCCTTCACGTGACATCATGGCCAAGGTAGCTTTGAGTTGATCGCCGCAGTCACATTTTAAACTGCCCAAAACGTCACCAGTAACACATTGCGAATGAAGCCGGACAAGCGGCACGTGATCTTCGCCCGTATCTTTGCCTGTATCATTGCCAAGCGGATCGCCAATTAACACGGCAAAATGTTCTTCACCCCCCGCCGCCGCCCGAAACATGATGATTTCGGCATCTTCAGCCAGCGCCAAAGGTACCTTTGCGCGGGTTGTTTCGCGCAAGGATGCGGCGGCGTCTTCGTTATATTGATCAATATCGCGGGCTTCGACAATGAGCAGATTATTTTCAAGTGCCCATCGATCCTGCATGGCAATGTCGCGAAACCGTAAGCGCGCCATTAGCGCCGCTGGAATCAATTTGGCAACACGCAAAAGCCGGGTGGCATTATCAGCCAGCGATCCCGCTTTTTCTGGAATGACTGTATAGGCGTCATAGGCATCATCAGCCGCAGGCTTGCCCAAAGCCATTTCGAAAGCCCGGGCGGCGGTGTGCGTCGCGCTTGATAAGGTTGCACAAGGCTTGTTTTGTCTTATAGAATGACCAAGGCTAGACATGCGGTTGGCAGTCAACGCAAGAAGTGTATCGGAACCAGCCAGCGTTTTAAGTTCAAGAAAGTCATGGTCGTGGGCAATTTCGACCGCCTTGAAAATCGCCGCTTCGCCCGAAGGCAAGCGCACAACCACAGCCCCGCCCCGCCGTAATTCGGCACAGGCACGGTCAACCTTCAAATAGGTGCGATTAATAGTGAACGACGACATATTAAAAATCCGTTAGCTTTGTATATGGCCAAAAGGTTTATCGGGTTAGAATATAAACAATAATTAATTCCGTTTATTGGGTCGAAGGTAAAAATGCAAGATTTGTCCTCAGAAAATGACATTTTTGAAAATAACCAGATACGCCTGTTCATTGTAGATGACGATGATTTACTGCGTGCGACTTTAAAAGACCAACTCAACGCCGAAGGCTATAGTCAGGTCACCGCATTAGCTGGTGTCACCGAATTATTCAAAATACTGCCCGAAAGTGATCCTGATATTATGCTTCTTGACGTGCAGATGCCAGACGGAAATGGTGTTGATGTTTGCAGGCAACTGCGGCGTAACGGTTTCACCAAGCCCATTTTAATGCTGACAGGCAAAAATGCCGAAGAGGATATTATTCGTGGGCTTGAAGCTGGTGCCAATGATTATGTCGCCAAACCAATGCGGATGGGCGAGCTTTTGGCGCGGATCAAATCGCATCTGAAACAGCATCGCGCTTCGGACAATGTTCGATTCCAGCTAGGATCGCTTAGCTTTGTGCCCGCGACAAAAATGTTACAGCATGATCAAAGCGATCAGAAACAACTGCTGACCGAAAAGGAAGCGGTGATTTTGAAATTCCTAATTCGTGCGGCACCCGAAATTGTCACCAAGGATACGCTTTTGAAAGATATATGGGGATTTCGCGACGGGGTAAGCACGCATACGGTCGAAACACATATTTATCGTCTGCGCCAGAAGATCGCACGGATTACGTCGGATCAGATTATCCGCACCACCGGAAAAGGCTATTGTTTGGCTGAGGGGCTTTCTGTTTAGGGTTTGTTTCACTTGGGCGAAGCGTCCTTCATTCTTGCATGAACAGCCGCCATTCCGCGTGCGGACATTTCACTCACCTCAGCAGCATGGGTTTGCAAAAGCTTTACCACGGCTGGGTTTGACGATGTCTGCAAAACAGTCACTCCTAAATCGGTAAGCTCGATTTCAGTCTCAATCTGATCATAAAAATCAAACAGCTTGTCGAGCGTTGATGACTGAATTTGAACTTCTGGGTTTTTGCCATCTTGAAGGCGCGTAACCATCATCGATACATGAGAGATAATGGCGTCCCTTAATTGGGCATCCTCTGCTTCGGTTGTGGTTTTGATGCCATTAGGCAGATTCGTTACGCTCCGGCTTATGCCTTTATGGTCCCTGGATATTGTTTTCAGGTCGTCAACTTCGCGTTTTGACGTGTCTTTGCCGTGTAGTCCTGGCATGTTCAGTTCATCATGCTGATGCGATGCGCTTTGTTTGCTGTCGTCATGATTATTTGCATCATGTTGTGTCATAACCAAAATACTGGCTAAAACACCCAAACCACTTATAAAAACAGCCATGGCAAAAAAATAGAGATGTTTGCGTTTCATCTACCACACTCCTCTAGGTGAATTACGTGCAGTTTCGGAAAACTAATTAATATGAAATTTTTAATTAAAAAGGTTTGGCTGGGGCGGTAGGATTCGAACCTACGGTACACGATACCAAAAACCGATGCCTTACCACTTGGCCACGCCCCAACAACAAACGTTCGGCAATCTAACGAGCAACTTTGCCGCAATCAAGCCTGTTATTTCATATCTTTGCTAATTCTTTACTTTGTAAATGCGGTTACGTGCTGATTTGATAGCTTATAAATGATGTAACTCATTAATTTTTTACCTTATAAATGCGGTAACCTATCAATTTTTTACCTTATAAATGCGGTAAAAGGGAAACCTATCGTCGATGAGGGTGAAATAGAGCGGGTTTTCTGCCCCCAGATAAAAAAGCTGGTTAAAGCTACTTTGATAAAGACGCGGATGCATGATGTGCGTTTGAATCGTGGCATCACCAAGATCATGCGCCTGCATCACCAGCCCCTGTGAGCGTTTATATTGCCGTTGTGCAATGATTTTGCCTTTGCGGGTTTCGACCATGCGGCTCATAAGCGGGTTTTGGTCAATCGTGCCTCTGGTCAGATCAAACCGACGACCAGCACAGATCAGATGTGGCGGTGCGCTATTGTCGTTACAGCGAATGGTTTGATATTCGAGACGATTGTCGCCCGGGCGTATATTGATCGGTTTGCCACGGGTGGCATCCCACATGCCAAGCTGGCTGATCGCCTGCATCCATGGCACCATCTGATGCGTCAAAACCAGATAAATGTCAGCCTTGCTTGCCCCGGAGAAGGATGCGAAATGGGCATCCAATGCGCCAGCTGTTTCGCTTTTTGAACGCAGACCATCCAGACCATCTTCGGCAAGAAGGGTCAGAATGGCGGCGGTCTCGGCCTGGCTGTTGGCGGTTAAGGCGCGCGCCACAAAATGCGTGATAGGTGTTACTTGGGCACCGCCATCATGCAGGCTATTCATATCGCTGAGGAAGGTGGCTATATAGCCATAATCCCACCAGCTGGCGATGACTGCCGGTTTTGGGTTTGGGCGTGATGCTATGTGGCTGTTCAGATGGGCAAAGCCAGTCAGCACGTCGCGGCTGAATGATGGTATGGGCAGATAGGGATTGGAGAGAGGGTTATAGGCATTCAGATAGACCAAAGCCGTAAGGATCAGCGCGGTGATCGGCATAACCATTGCGGAACTGCGCGCCATAAAGGCTGGCATAGGCGCGTGGTGGCTACCGGTTTGATATTTGCGGGCATGATGACTGTCGGTTTGATATTTGCGGGTATGATATTTGCGGGTGAACCAGCTTGTCAGATAGCGAATCAGGGCAAAAAGTCCCCAGGCAACGCCAAACCAGACAATCGGCGCGGCAAAAAATACTACCCGATTGCCAAAAATGAAATTGAGCATGCCCAGCCCCAGAATTGGCAACATGGCAATACCAATGACCGGATTGAAGATGACCCAGATTAGCAAGCTAATGATGCCAAAAATACCTATTGCCGGATAATGGGTGATGCTGCGTAACAGATCGGTAAAGGGAATCACCTGTAACTCGGTGATGGTCTGAAAAGCATTGGGAAAAACCAGCGTGCCAAATTCCAGATTGAGGTTGGTGAACATATCTATCGCAACGCCGCCTGTGCGCACGAAGGTGCCTGATAGCAGAATGAAAATTATCGCCTGCGCCAAGGTGCGTTTGAGATCGCGATGCGTCATCAGGCCAGTCCAGACAAGCACGCCTAGAAAAAACCAGCTAAAAATATCCTTTGAATACCACCAGCTGAACAGCCAGTTCATACTGCCAGCAAGGATGCTGGCCAGAATCGCCGCACGCCAGCTTTTGATCCGCGCTGCCAGCAATACCAAAGCGGTGACGCCATAAAAGAAAGCCAGATTGAGCTGATCGGTATCGATGCGCCCGACCGCGCTTCGTGATAGATAGCTAAAGGACAGCCCGCCCCCCAGTGCCGCTATTGACCCCTCCCACCAGAAACCAGCACTGCCAAATAAACAGATGATCGCCACTGCCGTAATCATCGCTGTTATGGGCAGCATGGCATGGGCGGACTCAAGCAACGCCTTGTTTGACGCATCTGGTGCCAAATAGGCAATCATAACCGATAGAAGCTGTTCTTTGGTCAGACGGTTATCTGGATTGTCCTGGCGGTCAAGATTATTCGGGAACAAACGTTTTTGGTGAAAAGCATCACTGCTGTTTTCGGTTTTGATGGCTTTGGCAGTGGCCAGAAAAAACCCAGCATCAGCAGTTGAAACCGAAGGCATGTCATCGATGAAATAGATGTCGGGATCGGCCTGCCACCTGTCAAACTGCCAACTGCGCATATGCCCGTTCGCGGCGATCGCGATAATAGCCATTATCAAGCCAAGCCAGATATAAAGACGGGTTTTATCAGGGTGTAGCCATGACGGGGTGAAATGGGTCTGGTGAAAATCCCTGCACTGCCGATCCAAGGCAGCATATTTTGCTCGTATAGACATAATAAAACCAGATCACATGAAACAAATACTAAATTAGGTCTATTTAATACAAAGGGTCAATGACAGGCCATGCAAAATGCCAGCAAAGCCGATAATCACATCTGGAAATCACATCTGGTAATCACGTCAGATGATATGCGTGGCTTTGGCCCAGATTCCCGATTTGCGAAGGATTGCTTCGGCATGATGGCAAGCTGTGGCTGTATCAAACA
>JABJBD010000214.1 GCA_018668795.1 Candidatus Puniceispirillum sp.
CATGGCTATGCAAAACCGCCGCATTAAATAATCTGTCTTGGTCATCAAGACGTGGAATACCAGTCAGCAGATAGCCGTCAAACGGCGTGGCTGATGCTACAGTCTGGCGCAACAAATTCTGTTCTTGGCTGGCAAAACCAGCAAAAGCCGTTTCCGGCCAGATCACCAGCCGCGGCACAGGAACCTTCTGAGTGGATAAATCAACAAGCCGTTGCAAATGCGCTGGCCGCCTTGATCTCTGCCATTTTTCCTGTTGCATGACTGATGGCTGGACGATGCGCACGGATGGACTGCTGTCAGGCGTCACCACATCTTGCAGATAATCAATCCGCACGATCCCCAGAAGCGACAGCAACAAAGGCACAATCAGCAGAACCAATGCTATTTGCCGCGCTGCAACCCGCCATAGCGCTAGTGAAAAAGCAAACAGCAACGCGATGATATTAAGGCCATAGATCCCAAACCAGCTGGCCGCCTGTAATGCCCCAAGGTCAAAGCTGAACAGATAGCCTGGCGCATTCCATGGAAATCCTGTTGCGACAAAACCACGGGCAAATTCGGCCACACCCAGCATAGCCACCAGCCAGATCAGACGCCCTTGTGCTGTATGGCCACAACGCCATGCTGCCCACCCAGCTACAGCCCAGAATGAAGCCAGCACAGCAGCAAGACCGAAAACAACAAACGGCATAGCTATCCACAGGCGCGGATCAGCAACAAAAAGCGAATGTGAAATCCAATAGGTCGAGAACACAAACCATCCAAGACCTGCCGCCATCCATATGCTGGCGGCCCGAAATGCGTTAGGCGCCTGAACCGCTTTAAGCGCGGGAAAGGATAAAGCAAAAATCGTGAATATAAGCCCTAATGGCGGCAGACAAAGACTAGCAACACAGCCTGCAATGAACGAACCGATATGCGGGTAACGCCTCATCACCTTTGGTATGTCCCAAAATGGCTGTTTCCAGAATGGCTGTTTCCAGAAACGCATCACCCATACCGCCTAGTTTTGCTCATGTTGCGGTATGCGGATAAGACCCCTGATTTTGACCAGCGTGATTCGCCGTGGGTCGCCTTCCAGCACCTCGAATTGTAACCCATTTGAATGCCGGACTATTTCACCGCGCGTTGGCACTCGTCCAGCCTCAGCGCAAACCAGCCCTCCAAGCGTATCAATCTCATCACGATCATCATCATCAAGTAGCGTGCCTGTCACCGTTTCCAGCGTTTCAATTTCAAGACGGGCATCGGCGATCGCTGTGCCATCACCATTAATATCAAACCGCAACGCCACTGTTTCATCATACTCATCTTCGATGTCACCAACGATTTCTTCGATCAAATCTTCAATCGTAATCAACCCGTCAACACCGCCAAATTCGTCAACGACAAGTGCCAGATGACGCCGCTTCAAGCGCATTTCATGCAACAGATCCAAAAGCCGGATTGTTGGCGCAACAAACAAAGCGGGGCGCAAAAGCGACTTGATAGGCGGCATGTCACCAGCCTGCAAACTGGCAAAAATATCTTTCACATGAATAAAGCCAGCAACATCATCCAGCGTTTCGCGATAGACCGGAATACGGCTATGTCTGACTTGCGAAATCTGCTTGCTGATCGCGGAAAATTCATTGCGCATACTGACCGAAACAATATCCGCCCGCGGGATCATCACATCCGCAGCAATTTTATCACGAAGCCCAAGCAGATTATGCAATAACGTACCTTCATGTCGGTCAAAAAGCTCGCGGTCTGTTGCCGAATCTTCAAGCAATTCAGTCATTTTCTGCCGCCGTGATTCGGGACGCGCGAACCAGGCTTTAACCTTGTTTAACAGCACATCAATCATGATGAAAACCTCGTCATCGGCATCTTGTTCGTAGCGTTATCATCTCTGGTTTCCTCATCCTCTATGTCACCATAGGGGTTGGCAATACCGATCGCGGCTAGCAGGCTGCTTTCCAGCATTTCCATTTCATTGGCATCAGCATCAGTCTCATGGTCATATCCTAAAAGATGCAGCACACCATGCCCGAACAGATGCGTGACATGGTCATGCGTACTAATGCCGCTTTCCTCTGCTTCACGCACACAGGTTTCATAGGCAATCGCAATATCACCTATTTCTTCCCTATTTTGATCGTCCGCATCCACCGCTATATAAAACGCCATATTATCGTCATCTTGGCTTGGAAAGGACAGCACATTGGTGGCTTTGTTCTTGCCGCGATGATCGTGATTTAACTGTCTGATCTTATCGTCGCTACATAATAACAAGCTAACCGTACAGCGCGTCATATCATGCGCCGCCAAAGTCGCGTCAAGCATCTGGCAAAAACATGCTTTCATATGATCGCTTGCTTCGGCTGGCCAGCCATTTTGGTCACTCAAAATGTCAATGTGATGCTTATCCGGCGTGATCCATTGCATGCCATCATAACCAGATATGGCATCATCATCCGCATCTATTTGCGTTAAACTGTCAGGCTCCGGATTTGGGTCAATCATTACGTCTGTCCGTTTTCATAGGCTTGCAGAATGCGCGCGACAACAGGGTGCCTTACCACATCTTTACCTGATAAGTGGATTATGCCAACACCTTTAATATCCGTCAAAATCGATACCGCTTCTGCCAAACCTGACGGATGACCAGCAGGCAGATCAACCTGACTTAAATCACCCGTAATAACCATGCGTGAATCCTGCCCAAGCCGGGTCAGTACCATTTTCATCTGCACTGGTGTTGTGTTCTGCGCTTCATCGATAATCACATAGGATGCGCTCAGCGTCCGCCCCCGCATAAAGGCCAAAGGGGCAATTTCGATTTCGCCGCTGGTCAACATGCGATCGACCTTATCGGCAGGCATCATGTCATATAACGCGTCATAAAGCGGGCGCAGATAGGGATCAACCTTGTCCTTCATATCACCTGGCAGAAAACCAAGCCGCTCGCCAGCTTCAACCGCTGGCCGCGATAATACGATACGTTCGACTTCGCGCTTTTTCAGCGCTTCGACCGCGCGCGCTACCGCCATATAGGTTTTACCCGTACCGGCAGGTCCTAGCCCGAACACCACTTCATCTTGGCGCAACAGTCCAAGATACTGGTTCTGGCCAGATGTTTTGGCGACAATTTTCTTTTTCCAGGTATCAATCGACTCAATCGCTGGTGGCGTTGCAGAGGCCTTATTATTGTTTTCCCAGCGCAGGGCATCACTAACCATCGATTTATCGATTTCATCAGCTCCCGCATCGCGCATCGTTTTATACAGCGTTTCGATGACCTTGCGCGCTTCCTTGGATGCCGCTGACGCACCAGATATTTTGATGCTATTGCCAAACGAATCCAGCTTTACATCCAGCGCCTCTTCGATCTGCATAAGATTCTGATTATGTTCGCCGAACAATAACGCCACTGTTGAGTTATCTTCAAAGTCCATCCTTATGGTGGACTTAGCATTTTTTTCGCTCACGCTGCCCCCTTCATGGAAGTAATTTCGGCGGTTACACTATTTTGTCGGCCTTCGACAATATCACAGGCAATAATCTGGCCAATCTGCTCTTCACTACCGGCAAAGTTAACAGCCTGCATAAATGGGCTTCGCCCTGCCATCTGGCCATCACGTTTGCCGCTACGTTCGACAAGAATATCCAGCCTCATGCCTTCGGTTTTTTTGTTAAAGGCAAATTGCTGGGCGTTCAATAATTGCTGTAATGCTTCAAGGCGGTCTGATTTTACCGCTTCGGGCACCTGTAGGTCGGATAAAGATGCGGGCGTACCTGGGCGCGGACTATATTTGAATGAATAGGCAGACGCATAACCGACCCGATCGATCAGTGCCAGCGTATCGGCAAAATCCTGATCGCTTTCGCCTGGAAACCCGACGATGAAATCACCTGACATGGCAATATCGGGGCGCACTTGCCGCAACTTGTCAATCACGCCGAAATATATATCTTTTGAATGGCGGCGGTTCATCGCGTCAAGCACGCGGTTTGACCCTGACTGGATCGGCAAATGCAGATACGGCATTAATTGCGGCACATTGCCATGCGCGGCGATCAATTCATCATCCATATCCAGCGGATGCGACGTCGTATAGCGGATGCGCGCCAGCCCATCAATCTCGGCAAGCGCATGAATCAAACGCCCAAGCGACCATACAGACCCATGTCCATCATCACCGTGATAGGCATTTACATTCTGTCCCAAAAGCGTGATTTCGCGCGTACCGCTGGCAACAAGGCGTTTGGCCTCGCTCAGTACATCGACAGCTGGCCGTGAATATTCGGCACCACGCGTATAGGGCACCACGCAAAAAGCACAGAATTTGTCACATCCTTCCTGCACACTCAGAAAGGCTGCTGGTCCACGCGGGGCATGTTCCTCGGGCAACAGGTCAAATTTCACTTCCTGCGGAAAATCGGTATCAATGGCACGCTTGCGCACTGTTGGGTCGATTTCGGCAATAAGCTCAGGCAAACGATGATATGTTTGTGGGCCAACGACAATATCAACCCATGGCGCCCGTCGGGTGATTTCGGCGCCTTCGGCCTGTGCCACACATCCGGCCACGGCAATCGTCACCACACGGCCTTGCTGTTCGCGCGCTTTTTCTTTCATCATCCGCAGGCGGCCAAGTTCCGAAAACACCTTTTCAGATGCTTTTTCACGAATATGACAGGTGTTTAATATCACCATATCCGCGCCATCGGGCGTTTCGGTTGGCGCATAGCCTAACGGCGCAAGCACATCGGTCATACGATCAGAATCATAGACATTCATCTGACAGCCATAAGTTTTAATAAAAAGTTTCTTGGTCAATGGTGCGGTATCACTCGATTTAGCGCGGCAATCTTTTTCTTTTACCTGTTTGCCGCGAGGCTGGTCAAGACGAAGTTAGGTCTTATCAGTGCTTGATATAGTCACTAATGCCGCAAAATGCGAACTTCAAACGGAACAACGCCATCATTTTAATGGCTTTGACATGATGATCGCATCTTGGCGATGCGGCGCGGTGCCATAATATCCTGCGCGGCGCCCACTTTCCTCAAACCCGCACCCTGAATAAAGTGCAAGCGCTGCCTCATTCAACGCGGCCACATCAAGATGAATACGGCATATGCCAGTTTGCAGCAACATCTCGCATGTTGCGGTCAATAGCTGGCGGGCATGGCCTTTGCCTTGATGCGCGCGCGCTGTACCAAGTGAAAGGATTTCAGCTTCGTCACATACCTGACGCAGCAATATATAGGACAGCATATCCGCATTATGAGGTTCATCACTATCATCTATCAGCGCAAAGCCAGCAAATGCTTTCCCGGCAAATAGGCTGGCCAGTGATGCCGGCGTAAAGGGACGTTCAAAAAGTGCGGCTTCGAGGCTGGCGATAGCCTCTTTATGTTCGATGCCAAGATGTATCAGCGGCATCAGCCTTGCGCCGCCGGCGCTGGCTTTCTCTTGGCTTTCTTAGCGGTCTTGTTTGGTGTTTTCTTTGCATCTTTCTTGGGAGGCCCTAATTTTGCCGCCGCAAGGTAAAGCGGGGCAAGCGGCGGCGTCATATCCGTCATGATTTGATAAGCTGCATCAGCCGCGATCATCGCGGCATCAAGCGGCAACGCCATCTCAGGCTGGATCACGCGCACATCGTCTTTGGCAAAAATATCGGCAAGCTGTTCATATTCAAACCCACCAACATAAAGCGGCATGTCCAGCTTGGCATTATCATCCATGCCACGCCGCAACGCTGGCAGTTTCTCTGGCGCGGCTTCAAAAATCGTACCTGCCGCCTGACCGTCTGCATCAAAAAACTGGCAATATAGCATCCCGCGCCGTGTATCAGCCGTGATCAGCATGGGCGCGCTGTCATTATAGTCGTGCTCTGCCGCATGTCTGGCCAGCGCTTGCAGGCCGGATACGCCAATTCCCTTTGCCCCCCAGGCCAGACAAAATCCCTTTGCACAGGCCAACGCCACCCGAATGCCGGTAAATGATCCCGGTCCTGCGCCTGCCGCCACATGCGTTACCATCTCAAAGCCACATCCAGCTTGCGCTAATGCCGCCATCGCGGTTGGCACAATATCCTTGGCATGGCCATGCGTGATATTATGCGAAATAAGGCTGGCAATACTGCCGTCACGATACACCGCTACGCTCAGCAGGGCACCACTTGATTCGAGCGCAAGGATACAGGGTTTGGATATAGGCTTTGTCATTTACGATCCTGCGCAAAGGCTGCAAAAGCCCCGATCTGATTCAGATTCATTTTCAATATACTAATTCTAAAGTAGTCTTTACTATCGTTCATGTCGCCAATGTACTATGAAAAGCGACATCTGCAAATTACATCTAAATTGAGACGGATATGTTGGGCGTCAAACTACAAAGTAGCTTTTTAAGATTTTACCTGATGGTCATGCTTCTTTGCGCCTATGGCTTGGGTGCGGGTGCTGCTATGGCCGCCGATCATGCCAGCATTCTTATGTATCATCGTTTTGGCGAAAACAAATACCCAACAACCAATATCCGGCTTGAACAATTTGATGCACATCTGGAGCGTCTGCAAAATGGCGATTTCACCGTTTGGCCATTGCCGCGAATCGTCGAATATTTGCAATCTGGACAGCCGCTTCCCGACCGCACCGTTGCCATCACCATCGATGATGCTTACCAGTCGGTATATCAGGAAGCCTGGCCACGGCTACAGGCATTAGACATGCCTTTTACGCTTTTCGTGGCTACCCAGCCTATTGATGCCAACCGGTATGGGTATATGACCTGGGATCAGATCCGCGAATTACAATCTGCGGGCGTGACCATCGGAAGCCAGACACGCACACATCCACATATGCACCAAATCAGTATCGAGCGTAGCAAAAGCGAAATTGCCGAATCGAATGCGCGCTTTATCGCCGAACTGGGGTTACGCCCGGCCTTATTTGCCTATCCCTATGGCGAATATAACATGGCGGTCATTGACGCGGTCAAAAAAGCGGGCTTTACCGCCGCCTTTGGCCAGAATTCGGGCATTGCACATGGCTATAATGGCTTTTACGAATTGCCTCGTTTTGCCATGAACGAGCAATATGGCACGCTAAGCCGGCTTGATCTGGCCATCAATGGTTTGCCGCTCAAGGTTGACCAGATCACCCCCGAAGATGTGATTCTTGATCAAAATCCACCCATTTATGGCTTTACGCTTGCCCCTGATATGGACAAACCCAATCAACTACGGTGCTTTAATAGTATTTACGGGAAGCTTGATGTGACGATTATGGGGCCGCGCGCTGAAATCCGCCTGCCAGGTCCTTTGAATGGCAAGCGCGCCCGCATCAACTGCACCATGCCAGGTTATGATGGACGCTGGCGTTGGTTTGGCCGCCAATTCCTGAATCCATAAGCATCATCCGGCCACAGGCCAAAAGATGATCGCGTATTATATAAGCATCATCCACCAAGCGAAGCGACGGTGATAAGATGATCGCGAAGACTCAGCGTGTTCTATGACAGATAGGCCTTTGCATAATTTTGCAGGTTATTTTTCCGCATGACAAGCTTCAGATCCTTGACATATTTCAAGCCGATTTCGGCGTAATTATGCAAATGATTCACAAGGATGTTGGCTTTGTTTTCATCCGGCATTTTGGCAAGTCTTTCACGGCTATCACGCAACCCCTGATAGGCTTGATGCGTATTCAGATTATGCATATAGGCACGCACTGATCCCAGCAGATTAGGAAAACTACGCACGACGGCATTCTTGTTGCTGGCATTTAGCGGTTTGATGCCAACATCTTCTTGCCAGGCCCATTGACCAAAAAGCGCGTTGCCTTGCCGCGCAAAGCGTGATGTGCCCCAGCCAGACTCGATCGCCGCCTGCGCCAAAGCCAGCGGCACCGGTATCACATCGGCACGGGCAAGCAGATTATTCAAAAAGGCCTGACTGACAACATTTTCTGGCGGTAATTTATAAAGTTTGGCCCATTTGCTCAGCGTAACAGCATCTTTTCTGTCATAGGCGCGCCGGATAGCCGCACGACGCTGGATAATTTCTTCGTTCGACGCCAGAACCAGTGGCAAAACCATTTTGATAAATTGTTCTTTTTGCTCTGGGCTGGCCAGCGCGGCATGCGACGCGGGAATCACCCTTACAAAATTGCGTGCCACAGCCAATGGGGGTGTTTTTACCTGTGGCTTTGATGCCTTTGGTTTTGTCAGCGATGCTACGACTGCTTCACGCGGCGTTTGCACATTCGCCACCATTTTGCTGTCGTTTTTTGGCGTTCCAGACTGGTCTTGTGCGGTTGTCACTGATGAAGACATTGCTGATGCCGTTGCTAAAGGGGCTGTCACGGCTGTTTCCGTAGCTTTATCTTCGCTTACAGCTTCAATCGCGCCACTCTGGTCGCCGCTGGTCTTTTCTTGATAAGTATTATTCTTAATACTTTTAACATCGGCAAGGGCAGGAACCTCATTTTCACCGACCGGCTTGGCTACGCTAGCTATTTCTGGTGTTTGGATTTCGGGTGCGGACACATCTTCTGCAATCGGGGATGGCGTATGCAACCATTGTGGCGGCCCAACCTTAAGAACCCCAGGCACCAGAATGCTGACCGCGACCAGCGCCATTGTAAGTCTGACAATGTTTTTGTCCTGCAAAAGCAAATTCCGTCGGTCTGTCACGATACTACCTGAAACTAAAATACAAGGATCTAAAAGTCGGCAGCACGAACTTCCCGAACTTGGGGAATATAGTGCTTGAGCATATTCTCAATGCCCATTTTCAACGTGGCTGTAGAGCTTGGACATCCCTGACATGCCCCGCGCATCTGCAATGTCACCACGCCATCGTCAAAATCCTGAAAGACAATATCGCCGCCATCCATCGCCACCGCAGGCCGCACGCGTGTATCAAGCAGATGCTTGATCTGCTTCACAGTATCATCATCTTCTTCATCGTCACGTGCCGCACTGTCATCGCCAGCATGATCTTCAATCACTGGCAGACCTGATGCGAAATGCTCCATAATACCCGCCAGAATTGACGGCTTAAGCGCAAACCAATCCATCTCGTCAACTTTGGTCACAGCGATAAAATCACCACCCAGAAACACACCTGCGACGCCATCAACCTGAAATAGGCGGCGCGCCATTGGCGATGATCCGGAGCTATCAGCCGTTGGAAAATCTGCCGTACCTTGTGCCAGCACAGGCACCCCGGGGATGAATTTCAGCGTCGCCGGATTTGGCGTATCTTGTGTTTGTATGAACATCCATTTATTCCCTAATTTACGGCTACCTGATTGAAGACCTTAACGCTTGATACGCTATATTCACACCCAACATCCACACGCATTATCACAACCCAGCCAAAACAACGCATATCAAACCTGAGCTTATCTTAGCATATAGATGGTAATCTGTCAGTTTTATGGCAAGAGTTAGACATTGTTATTTTAAAGCCGCATTCCGGGGTTATTTTAAAGCCGCATTCTGGGCGCGCATCTATCTGCCTATCGCACGGGCGCACCCAGAAAACCTACAATGTCATGAACTTCAGCCAGAATTGGCCGCGCAATGGCCTCGGCACGCACCGCGCCATCATCCAGAATCGCATCCAGCTCATCCGGATTTTCCAGCAATTCACGCATCCGCGCCCCTATTGGCGCCAGCTGATCAACTGCCAAAGCCGCTAATGCAGGTTTGAAATCACCAAAACCACGGCCCCCAAATTCACGCAGAACATCATCGACTGTCATATTGGCCATCGCCGCATAGATACCAACCAGATTTTCGGCTTCCGCGCGTCCGGCCAAACCTGCCGCCTCGGATGGCAGCGCATCGGGGTCGGTTTTGGCTTTGCGTATCTTGGCTGCAATCGTGTCATTATCATCGGTCAAATTAATGCGGGATAATTCGGACATGTCGGATTTGCTCATTTTGCTGGTGCCATCTCGCAAGCTCATCACCCGTGTTGCACTGCCAAAAATCTGCGGCTCGGGAAGCGGAAAACAGTCAGTCTCGTAATGGCTGTTAAACGCCTGGGCAATATCGCGGGTCAGCTCAAGATGCTGTTTCTGGTCTTCTCCCACCGGCACATGCGTTGCTCTATATGTCAAAATATCCGCCGCCATCAAAATCGGGTATGAATATAGACCAACTGACGCCTGTTCACGGTTTTTGCCTGCTTTTTCCTTGAACTGCGTCATCCGGTTCAACCAGCCAAGCCGTGCCACGCAATTAAAAATCCACGCCAGCTGGGCATGTTGCGGCACCCGTGACTGATTAAACAGAATTGACCGTTCTGGCGAAATGCCCGACGCAATCAGGCTGGCTGTCACTTCACGCGTGCTGTTTCGAAGCTGGATTGGATCCTGCGGTACCGTAACCGCATGCAAATCGACAACACAATAGATCGATTCAAAATCGTCCTGCAATGTCACCCAGTTTCGGATCGCACCAAGATAGTTACCAAGATGCAGATTGCCAGTCGGCTGAATACCCGAAAAAATGCGGTTCGCGTTTGACGCTGACTTTGTCATTTCTGGTTCCTTTATAGACACCCTTAAAAACGAATGTCTGGTTATCCATGCTGTACGCCAGATGGTCAAGCCCTGCACAGTGGCATCACACTATGACCTTGATCGCAAAATGCCTTTGGGAATTGTTTTTAAAACCACCGAGGCGGCCAGATAAAGCACCACACCCACAACCACCAGCAAAACCAGCGCCAGCGCATGTGGCAGATCAGGCATCGCCTGTCTTGTTCCCAACAACCCAGCTGCCATAAAGGCTGACGCCACACATAACCGGCCAATCAGACCAAACGGTATCTGCACCAATTTCCCTTTACGAACCAGCAGAATGCCTAGCATCAATGCCGCCATGACACCCGAAAATGATGTTGCAATCGCCAGCCCAACATGCCCGTATATCCGCATCAATATCAATGATCCAGCCACATTCACCAGCACCGCAAGTAACGATATTTTCAGAACTGTTGCTGGTTGGCCTGCCGCATAAAAGGCTGGCTGGAATAATTTTGTCGCAACAAACCCAAGCAAACCAAGCGCATAGGCCTGTAATGCCAATGCCGTAACCACGGCATCGGCGGCGCTAAAAGCACCATAGGCAAACAGCCCGCTTATGATTGGCTCGGCAATACAGATCAGCGCCGTTACCGCAGGGATCACAAAAAATCCGGCCAGCCCGATACCATCATTCAAGATCGCGCCCACCGATGTCTGATCCTGTTCGGCTTCGGCTTTTGATAATTTTGGTAGCAGCGCGGTGCCCAGCGCGATCCCGATAATCCCTAACGGCAATTGTACGATCCGATCAGCATAATAAAGCCATGAGATCGCGCCCACAGGTAACAATGACGCCAGAATCAGATCAACCAGCATATTCACCTGCATCGCAGTTGCTGCCAATGCCGCCGGGGTAAATTTGCGCCACATGGCGCGTCCTGCCGCTGTCAGCCGTGGAAAAATCCAGGCTGGTGTGCCGCCAAAACGACGCAAAATGACAAACATGACAGCAAGCTGGACAACCCCTGCCACCAATAGCGCCACCGCCAGCGGCATTGCCGAAGTCACCACATCACCTGTCGCCATGACAGGTAACGCCATCGCCCCTACGATCAGACATAGATTAAAAAATATCGGCATGATCGCACCCGCAGCAAAATGGTCATGCGCATTGGCAATCGCCGACCATAAAGCCACCAGCGAAATCAGCGGCAGATACGGCATGGTGATCCGCCCCAGCGCAACCGCAGCGTCAAAACGGTCTTGTGTTGCCACAAATCCGGGCGCCAGCAAGCGTACCAGATCGACCATGAAAAACTCGGCCAGCACGACAATCACCAGCAAAATAAGCGTCAGCAATATTTGCACCTCTGCCGCCAGCTTCATCGCGGCATCATTGCCATCTGCCGCCCGTATATGTGAAAAGCTGGGCACAAAGGCATTCGTCAATGCCCCTTCGGCGCTCAGCCTGCGGAACATATTTGGCAATTTCAACGCCACCAGAAACGCATCAGCCAAAGGCCCCGCCCCCAGAAAAGTGGCAAAGGCCACATCACGGCCAAAGCCCAGTATCCGGCTAGCACCTGTCAGCAGTCCAATCTGCCGGAACGCTCCCAATAGTGAACGCTGGCTCATGCGGCATCCCCGTCATTAGTGTCTGCATCATGCGCATCGCTTGTTTGCAGAACCGCCAATAGCGCATTGCGGATATGTTGCTGGCGCACCTCGTTGGAAATTTGCAAACCGAAAATATCTTTCACATAGAATACGTCAACAACCCGTTCGCCATACGTCGAAATGCTTGATGATTGTATCTGCAGGCCAAGATCAACCATGCAACGGGTAATCTTGTACAGAAAGCCCGGAAAATCGCGGCCATTCACTTCGATCACGCTATGCGTTTTGCTGATATTATTTGATAACAGCACGCGTGGCGGCACCGGAAAGCGACGGATACGCTTTGGCATTTGTTGCCAGCGCGCCATCAACGCATCGGCAATCCGCATCTTGCCAACCGCCGCCTTGGTTACGAAATCACGGATTCGGGTCAAAAGTGCGGCATCATCGACAACCTGATTATCGATCGTTTGCAGATAAAAAACATCCAGCACGGTACCATCGCTACAGGTCGTAATTCGTGCGCCCGCAATATTGACACCGACCGCGGCCACCGCGCCGGCAATGCGCGAAAACAAACCTGGATCATCGACAGTGATAACGGTCATTTCTGTCGCGCGCCGTACTTTATCAGAACTCAGATCAATCAGCAAAGGCGTTTCCAGATTGCGGAATTGCTGGCATAGCACGGCATGTTTGCAATGGCTTTTCGCGTCAAATCCGGTCCAATAGGCTTGTGGAAAATTATCGGCATGTGCGTCAAACGCCGCCGCCGTCCATACAGTACCGCTTTTTTCTTTTTTCGCCTTCTGTCTGCTTGGCGTGCTCGAATCTTTATCACCAACCAATTTTTCAAAAGCCAGTGCGCGGGCCATTTCGGCATTGCCTTGGGCAATCACCGTCGGATCACCGCCTTTGAGCACGGCATCGGTACGGCTGAATAGATCACGCATCAGCGCTGCTTTCCAGCCATTCCAGATCGTCGGGCCAACCGCGCGTATATCGGCAACAGTCAGAATCAGTAACAGACGTAATTGCTCAGGCGATTGTACAATCGCGGCAAAATCTTCAATGGTTTTTGGATCATTCAGATCATAACGGAACGCAATCTTGCTCATCAGCAGATGATGACGCACCAGCCATGAAACCGTTTCGGTTTCGGCAGGCGTCAGCCCAAGCCGTGGACAGACCTTATGCGCCACCTCAGCCCCCAGAATCGAATGATCGCCGCCGCGCCCCTTGGCAATATCATGCAACAGAACGGCGACAAATAACGCCCGCCGCGATCCGATTTCCGGCATCGCTTCACTGGCAACTGGCGCATCGCCTGTCAGCCCACCAGTTTCAATCCGGTGCAAAATCCCCAACGCCTTGATCGTATGTTCATCGACCGTATAGCTGTGATACATATCGAATTGCATCATCGCGACGATCCGGCCAAAGTCGGGCAGGAACCGCCCGATAACGCCGCTTTCATTCATCAGCCGCAAAATACGCTCAGGATTCGTCGCGGATGTCAGAATATCCAGAAACAGGGCATTTGCCGCCGGATCAGCGCGCGTTTCGGCATCAATCGACGGCATCGCGCGGGTGATACGATGCAATGTCTGCGGATGAATATCGGCTTCATGCTCTTGCGCCAGTTGAAACAGCTTTAAAATCCGTAACGGCGCATCACGAAACAGAATATCGTCTGCCAGGCTGATACGTCCGGCCTGAATTTGGAACTCGCCAATATTACGCGACAGCTTAAAGCTTTTTTCAAAAAATTTACGCCGCTTACGAAAGTCAGTTTCCATCGCCGCACAAAAAATACGCGTCAGATTGCCAACATCGCGTGCGGCCAGATAATAGCGTTTCATGAAACGCTCAACCCCGCGCAAACCGCCACGATCGGCAAATCCCATAAGCGGCGCAATCACCATCTGCGCTTCGAAATCGAGCCGTTCTTCGGGGCGTCCTGCATATAGATGCAGATGACAGCGCACTGTCCATAAAAACCGCTGGGCGGCGGCAAAGCGGCGCGCCTCACTATCACGCAGAATGCTCTGATCGACAATATCGACCAAAGATGTGGCGCGATAGGCATATTTCACCGTCCATAGCAAAGTATGCAGATCACGCAACCCACCTTTGCCATCCTTGATATTAGGTTCGACCACATAGCGCGTATCACCAAGCCGCTGATGCCGCAGATCACGTTCGGCCAGCTTTTCCTCGACAAAATTCAACGGCTTTGTTTTATCCACATGGGCATCGAACATAGCACTCAGTTGATCTGATAATGCCGTGTCACCCGCGACATGCCGCATTTCCAGCAGGCCTGTCAGAATCGTCTGGTCTTCCTTGGCTGCAACTATGCAATCTGCCGCATTGCGCGTTGCATGGCCAACCTTCAGCCCCAAATCCCATAGCATATAAAGAATATATTCAATCTGTAATTTCAGACCATTCGTAACCTTGTTCTTGACCAGAAACAGAATATCAATATCCGAATGCGGGGCTAACTCGCCGCGTCCATAGCCACCTACAGCGACAATCGCCATGCCAGCCTGGGCTTTGCCGCCGGCGTCTCGCACCGCTTCACGGCGCACAATCTCCAAAAGCTGGTCAATCATCCATGCGTTCAGGCCAACATAGATCACGCCATCCTTGGTTTCGGTCAGCTCCGCCTCAAGCCGCACCCGCGCATCGGCCAGACGATCACGCAACAATGCCAATAACGCCGCCCGACGTTTTGCTGGCACAGTTTCCGTCACAGCCGTAACAGCCGCGTCAATCTCGGCACTATCCAGCGGCGCGGCATGCGAATTCATGACCGATGATAGCGGTTGCACCCAGCGATGCCAAAACGCGCGCAAGGCGGCGGGCTTATCCGGCGTAACCGCCGTGCCTTTGTTGCCCCTATCTTTGGAATGGGCTTGTGTTTCGCTTATATCGGTCACACCACTCACTTATTATCACCCTTATCCGAAGCGCGTAATGACTTCAGCTCATATAGCAGATCCATCGCCTCACGCGGTGTCAGCGTATCGGGCAACATCGCATCAATCGCATCCACGACCGCCGACGGTATGGCACCGCCAGCCCTTTTATCCTTTTTACCATGGTCGCTATCATCAGATGTATAATCAAATAATGGCAGATTATCGGCAACCAACCCCACATCAACCGCGCCATGCTTGCCTGCTTCCAGTTCGGCAAGTATCTGTTCGGCGCGCCCCAGCACCTTGTTCGGCAATCCAGCCAGTCGTGCCACATGCACGCCGTATGATCGGTCGGCGGCACCCGCTATGACGCGATGCAGAAACACAATATCGCCTTGCCATTCACGCACCTGCATCGAATGGCATAACAAGCGTGGCTTGACGTCTTGCAAATGCGTCAATTCATGATAATGCGTCGCGAACAAGGTGCGACATTGATTAACATCATGCAGATGCTCCAATGTTGCCCAGGCAATGGCAAGCCCGTCATATGTGGCTGTTCCGCGGCCAATTTCATCCAGAATAACAAATGACCGCGGCGTAGCACGATTCAAAATCGCCGCCGTTTCGACCATTTCAACCATAAAGGTTGAACGTCCTTTGGCCAGATCATCCGACGCACCAACACGACTGAACAAGCGATCAACAATCCCGATCACGGCGCTATCGGCTGGCACAAACAAACCGGCTTGTGCCAGAATGATGATATGTGCATTTTGCCGTAAAAA
>JABJBD010000079.1 GCA_018668795.1 Candidatus Puniceispirillum sp.
CGATTTGACAATATAGGCTTGATAGATGGTGAAGGCCCAGGGAGTGGGTTCTGGCCATTCTGGTTGAGCGCTGTCATGCTGATCTGTTCGATTTGGATCGGAGTTAACTGGTACCGCAGAACATCACCGCCATCACAATCAGAAGAAGAGTTTCTGGATGGTTATGGACGGCGCATGTTATTCGTTGTCGGCGGTGGCCTTTTTGGGTTTTTGATCTTGATTGAGGTCGTGGGCTTCTATGCTGCGATCTTGGCGTTCATGATTTACTACGTCCGCTTTTTGGGACGTCACAGCTGGTGGGCGACATTGTCTATTTCGGTTGGTTTGGTCGTTGCCAGCTTTTTCTTTTTTGATATTGCGATGCGCATTGTTCTTCCAAAGGGATTGTCAGAACCTCTGTTCATTCCTTTATATGATATCTTTTTATAGTCACTGCGCGGATAGCTGAGGAATAAAGACATGGATATTTTAGCGTCGCTCTTCAATGGCATTTTAGTTGCTCTTGAGCCAATCAACCTCGGTCTTGCAATTGTTGGCGTGATCGTTGGCTTGTTCGTTGGTGCAATGCCTGGTTTGGGGTCGGTGAATGGTGTTGCCATTTTGCTGCCGTTCACTTTTGTTATTCAGGGGTTCACCGGTGGTGCAACCTCCCCAATGATTTTCCTTGCCGCGATTTATTACGGGGCTATGTATGGCGGTGCGATATCATCTATCACGCTTGGCATTCCGGGGGCATCGACCGCGGTTGCAACGACCTTTGACGGACGCCCGCTGGCATTGGCTGGCAAGGCGCATGTAGCGCTTGTTGCTGCTGCTTTGGCATCATTTGCCGGCGGCACGGTTTCAAACGTTATGTTTACAGCTTTTGCACCGTTATTGGCGACTGTTGCTCTTTCATTTGGTGATCCTGAAGTCTTTGCATTAATGTTGCTTGCCTTTGCGACCTTTGTTGGTCTCGGCGGTGATGATATTCCCAAGACAATCTTCTCGATTTGTATCGGCCTAGTACTGGCAACCGTTGGTTTTGACGTTGTCTCAGGCGAGCCGCGTCTGATATTTTTTGACATTACTGGTTTTTCACACGGTATTCGCTTCCTCGTTTTGGCCATCGGTGTTTACGGTATTGGTGAGATGCTGTGGACAATCAATACGTCCCGTTATGGATCATCAATGTCGAATGTAGATGTGAGCGCACGGGCAATCATTGACGCCATCAAGGATTTTCGTCATGCATGGCGTGGTACTGTCATTGGTTCACTTCTTGGGTTTTTTGTTGGCATTCTTCCAGCCGCAGGGGCAACACCGGGCTCATTAATGGCCTATGGTGTTGCGAAACTTACGTCGCGTAACCCAGGTGAATATGGCAAAGGGTCGATCGACGGTGTTGCAGCGCCTGAAGCTGCAAACAACTCGGCATCAACAGGCGCAATGTTGCCAATGATGACACTTGGAATTCCTGGTTCACCTACAACGGCTGTTCTTCTTGCTGGTATGGTGATTTGGGGATTGCAGCCGGGGCCACTTTTGTTTACCAACCAACCTGATTTTGTTTGGCCTTTGATCGGATCATTCTATATCTCAAACGTAGTCGCCGTTCTTATCAATCTCGCCTTTATTCCGGTCTTTTTGTGGATGCTGCGGATGCCATTTACCATCTTGGCACCTCTAATCTTTGTGCTGTCCCTTGTGGGTACATTTGCGGCTTATCAGGATATGTTTGACGTATGGTTGATGGTAATTGTTGGAATTGCTGCTTTCTTTCTGCGCTTGCTTGATTATCCAGTGGCACCTGCGGTTCTAGCCATCGTGTTAGGGCCCATTGCCGAACCTAAATTGCGTCAGTCACTTCTGTTTTCTGACGGTGATTTTATGATTTTCCTCAACCGACCGATTGCTGGGCCAATTACGGTCATTGCTCTCATTCTTATTTTCTTGCCATTGTTTAAGCTGATCCGCGACAAGATGAGACAAACAGCATAAAAAAAGGGGCACTTCGGTGCCCCTTCCTATTTTCGGCGTTGATTGGATCGCGAAACATGGCTCAAAAACCATCTTTACCCGATAATGAATTTCACGCATGGAACCCGGGCCTTAGTTTAAATTTACCAACAAGGCTATTGCCACTTATCACATTGTTCCGGCCTGAAAATAGCGATGTTGGCTATCAGCAAGCCAAAGAAGCGGCCGATTTTTCCGGCCTTGCGGTTGAACAACTTTGCGCCTTAAAGC
>JABJBD010000215.1 GCA_018668795.1 Candidatus Puniceispirillum sp.
GTTACCTACGCAGGCACTGATACGCATGTTGGCAAGGATGATGTACGCCTACCTGCCTTGCCACCAACCGCAACCGCCGCGCAGAAAGCAAGACTGCGAGGTGCCGCCGATGGCGCGGCTTTATGGATTGCGCATCATGATCCAAAGACACATAAGCAACATTGCCCAAATCCCGATGGTGCCAAGGCAATCTTTGAATCTGCCGAACGCGCCCGTGTCGAGGCGATTGGTGCGAATGATCTTGCCGGCGTTGGTGAGAATTTAACCGCTGCCTTGAACCAGCGATATGAAAATCGCCAGATCGAAGCACCGGGTAGCGCTGATGAGGCGGGCATAGCCGAAGTCGTAAGGCTATTGTTGCGCGAGGAGCTGACCGGCGCCCCACCACCGCAGAATCTGTCGATGGTGATGGATTTATGGCGCCCATGGGTAAAATCACGCGCTGGTGATCTGCTCGACCAGTTAGAAGCCACTATTGGCGATCAAACCCAGTTTGCCGAAATCTCACGTCGCCTGATTGGTGCTTTGGAAACCGATCTTGGTGACGCGTCGTCAAATCCGGATGACGATGCCGATGAAGGCAGTGATGAAGATGATAGTGGCGATAGCCAGAGCGATCAGGATGGTGAGCAGTCCGCCGTTGGCGAAGACCAGTCCGAAGGCGAAGACAGCCAGTCAATGGATGATGCTGGTGATGCCGGATCCTCGCAAGAGGGCGAAATGGGCGAAGCAGATGGATCCGAAGAAGGCATGTCGGACGGCGAGTCACCCAATGCGGATATGACAGGTCATAATGCAGATCGAGGCAAGGCCGATGATGCTTACCGCACATTCGAAACCAAATTTGACGAGATTGTCTCAGCCGCCGATCTGTGCGATGCGGAAGAGCTTGATCGTCTGCGTACAATGCTTGACCGGCATATGGAAAATGTGACGTCGGTGGTTGGCAAGCTGGCCAACCGACTGCAACGGAAATTGATGGCGCATCAAAACCGGTCATGGGATTTTGATCTTGAAGAAGGCATTCTGGATGCGGCAAAACTGCACCGCGTTGTAACCCAGCCATTGAGCGCGCTATCCTATAAACAGGAACAGGACACCAAATTCCGCGATACGGTTGTGACCTTGCTTCTGGATAATTCCGGATCGATGCGCGGGCGTCCAATCACCATTGCCGCCGTTACAGCCGATATTCTGGCACGCACACTCGAACGATGCGGCGTCAAGGTTGAAATTCTGGGCTTTACCACACGCGCATGGAAAGGTGGCCAATGTCGTGAATTATGGCAGCAGGCTGGCAAACCAGCCGCACCAGGACGCCTGAATGATCTGCGCCATATCATTTACAAGCCAGCCGATGTGCCATGGCGGCGGGCACGCAAATCACTGGGTTTGATGTTGCGTGAAGGCATTCTGAAAGAAAATATCGATGGCGAGGCGCTATTATGGGCGCATGAGCGTTTGCTTGCGCGCACCGAAGATCGCCGTATCATGCTGGTCATTTCTGATGGCGCGCCTGTTGATGATTCGACCTTGTCGGTCAATAGCGGTAGCTATCTGGAACGACATCTGCGTGAAGTGATTGCCTATATCGAAGGACGCTCGCCTATCGAATTGCTAGCTATCGGTATTGGACATGACGTCACCCGCTATTACCGTCGCGCGGTCACCATAACCGATGTCGATCAGCTAGGTGGTGCTGTTGTCGGTCAGCTTACTGACCTATTTGACGAAGACACCGCACGGCGCGGCAAAAAGGTTGCCTAAACAGCTTTATGTGCCATCAAAACAAAACCCCGCCAAAAGCGGGGTTTTTAAATTCATAACTATATTTGGATTTATGACTTGGCTTGTGCCGCCATCATTTCGCGTTTCAACAAGCGTGCTTCATCGGCAAGTTCCGAATTACGTGCCTGCATCAAAAACGCATCAATACCACCATGCTTTTCAACAGTGCGGATAGCGCTTGTCGAGATACGCAGACTGATCTTGCGATCCAGAATTTCGCTTTGCATGCTTGCCTGCTGAAGGTTCGGAAGGAACCGGCGGCGCGTGCGGTTGTTTGCGTGACTGACATTGTTACCAGCCATGACAGTTTTACCAGTGATTTGACAGCGTTTAGCCATGATAAGCCTCGGTATTTTTCAAAAGGGTCAAACCGACGTCAATAATCACGTCGAAGTGATGCGTGGGTATAGGCTAGCTATGCTCTAACGTCAAGTATCAAAACAAATCAGTACAGTTCCCCACATCGCATTTTAATTGGTGCGCTTAGCTTTTTGTTAATTCTTTTGGCTTAATATTAATCAAAGGAATAATTCAAAAAAGCAATTTGGTGAGACAAAATGATACAGAAACGACAAAAACGGAATGTCCGACTAGCCCATCTACGCACCACCATCGTTCTGGAACCATATATCTGGGAATGTATTTCGGATATTATGCAACGCGAATCGATTGATCTGGACTGGTTTTGCCAGGAAATTGACAAGCGTCGTCAATTTTCCAGCCTTGCCTCATCAATGCGCATCGTCACACTGTTCTATTTCAGGCTTTTGGCGCACTCATATGAAAACAGTATGAAAAAACAAAAGGCTGGCACCCCCATTCTATCCGCGCCAACGACAGCAAGAAACCCCGTTGATCATTTGAAAAGCGATAATCTCAGATCAGCCTTTAATCGGTTTGCGCGCAACGAAAAGCGTGTGTAATCGCAGCCTTTGCATCAGGTATTGTGCCACGCACTGCCGCAACAGTGCGGACACCATCTTTTTGTAAAAGCGCGGCAAGTTCATGTAAAATACGGCTGGCAATCAACGGCCCGTCTAATGCCAGTCCTGAATAAAGTTGAACAAGATCAGCACCAACCAGAATTTTGGCATAGGCCTGCCATCCATGTGCAACACCGCCAACACCAATAATAGCTATCCGGCCTTTGCCTAGCTGTGCGATTCGCGCCAGAACATCTGTCGCCATATTAAATAACGGCTGTCCAGAAAGCCCGCCATTTTGCATTGCATGTCGGTCACGCAAACTATCAGGGCGGCTAATTGTGGTATTGGTGGCAATGATACCATCAACCCCAGCCGAAACGCAGTGATCGACAATCAATTCCAGATCAGCCTGTTCAAGATCGGGAGCTATTTTGAGAAAAATCGGACGCGCGACACCAGCTTCCTGCATGCCTGTTCGCGCTGCCTCTAGCAAAGATGCCAGATGTTCCGATGTTTGTAAATCGCGCAAGCCCGGCGTATTTGGCGAAGAAATGTTCAAAGTCACATAATCGGCAAAACAGGCAAGACGGGCGACCGCAACACGATAATCCTCGGTTGGGTTTGCGCTGGTCTTATTTGCCCCGACATTAACACCCAGAATCCCTGCATAGTCGCGAATCCGCGCCAGATTCGCCGCTGCCACTTCCATACCAAGGCTGTTAAACCCATAACGGTTAATGACCGCCGCATCCTGTGGTAGCCTGAACACACGCGGTTTAGGATTCCCCGGTTGGGCAAGCGGGGTGATTGTGCCAACCTCTACATGGCCAAAACCTAGCCCCATCGCACCTTTGTAACAGGCCGCATTTTTATCAAACCCAGCCGCAACGCCTAATGGGTTAGCAAGATCAAGGCCAGCAAGCGACACTGGCAAGGATGGTACATCCGGACGCGGGCCAATATTGGCTTGCAACGTTCGGACTGCCGCAATATGTGCGGCCTCAGGTGGCAATAGACGGGCGGCAGATGCAGCAAGACGCCAGATCAATGAGCATCCTCCACTGATCTTTGATCTGCTGCTTTATCAGCTAATTTTCCCGCCAGTGCATCATCAATAAGTTGTAGTGACTTATCGCGGCCATAAAGGGCAAAAAATGATCCCATACGTGGGCCTTCGGACTGCCCAAGCAAAACTTCATATAGGCAAATAAACCAGCTTCGCAGATTTTCATATTCAGCCTGTTTGCCGGTGGCATAGACCGCTGACTGTATATCCTCGGCAGGCGCATCGGCAGGCAGTGCGCGAATCGCATCAGCAAGCATTTGTATCTGTCCGCTTTCGGCGTCGCTCGCCAGACGATAGGTTTTTGTTGGCCGCACCAAATCCTGATAGTAATTCACCGCATAGCCGATCATCCGATCAAGTGCTGGATGTGTTTCAGCACTAACCCCATCGGCATAATCACTGACATAAGCCCACACCACCGAAGATTCTTCGGCATGGCATACCGCTGCCAGATTCAACAGCAAGGTAAAGGTCACAGGCAAACTGGCCGCCTCGGGAACACCACTATGGATATGCCAGACTGGGTTTTCGACCTGCGCATCAACTGCCTGTTCGGTGATCTTGCCAAGATGTTGGTAATATTCATCAACCGTCTTTGGGATCACATCAAAATGCAGGCGTTTCGCACGTTTTGGCTGGGCATACATGAATAATGACAGAGCTTCGGGACTGCCATAACGTAGCCATTCATCAATCGACAGGCCATTGCCTTTTGACTTTGAAATCTTTTCGCCATTCGCATCAAGAAATAATTCATATGTCAGGCCGGCAGGCGGCGTCGCGCCAAGTGCGCGCACAATTTTGGATGATTGCGTGACCGAATCTGTCAGATCCTTACCATTCATTTCATAATCGACGCCAAGCGCATACCAACGCATCGCCCAGTCGCATTTCCACTGTAATTTGCAATGGCCTCCTGTCACCAGACTTGTCTGTTCTGCGCCTGTTTCGGGATGCAGATAGGTGATGCTGTCAGTGGCAATATCCTTTGCAATCACCTTGGCCTGAAGCACACGGCCTGTATCAGGGCAGATGGGAAAGAACGGGCTATAGGTCGCCTGACGTTCAGCCCCCAATGTGGGCAACATGATTTTCATGATATCATCATAATGTGCCAGCACATCACGCAAGGCATCATCAAATTTGCCAGACATATAACAGTCGGTCGAACTGACAAATTCATATTCAAAACCGAACGAATCTAGAAATGCCTGCAAGGCTTCATTGTTATGCGCGCCAAAGGATGACGCTGTGCCAAACGGATCTCTCACCTTGGTCAACGGCATATGCAAATAAGGCTCCAGCTGTTTGGGATTCGGAATGTTATCTGGAATTTTGCGAAACCCATCTAGATCATCAGAAAAACAGATCAGCCGGGTTTTGGCACCTGTCAGAGTTTCAAAAGCATGCCGCACCATGCTGGTACGTACCACCTCGCCAAAGGTGCCAATATGCGGCAGACCCGACGGCCCATAACCGGTTTCAAAAATGACCGCATCCTTGTCAGGGCCACCCATCTTATCCAGCCGTTTTGCCAACATTGTGGCTTCGGCGAATGGCCATGCTTTGGCATTGCGGGCAATATCCATCATTTCATTCAAATCGGTCATCAGATGCTCATTTTTAACTTGGCGTCACCAACAAATAGGGGACGCAATCAAACTGCCGTCAAGCTAGGCAAAGCCTTGGGTAAGGTCAAGAGCGATCACACTGACTGATAAGGGGTAAAATACCGTTTTTACCACCTATCTGGCATCGCAAGGCTAGCTTGTACTGGCTTGGCGGTCTATATCAATAGAGTCATGCAGGATATCTTCTCGTCACACCCTAATGAGGTACCCGAATTACACAGCGCGCCTGTGTTCTATCCGCATGGATCACATCTGATCTGGATTTCCAAAAATGGTGAGATCACCGAGCTGGATCGCACCGCGCTTGGCCATAAACTGGCGCGTGATGCGGTGCTATTATGCCATCGTCGCTGGAGTAGCGCACGGGCAGGCACCGATATAACCCGTGCTCTAGATATTATGGAATTATTTGCCTTTGTGCGGCCAGCGCGTTTCTGTTTGCCAACACCTGTCGGGCTGGCATCACAAATGGGGCTGGCGCGGCCACAAAATGGGGATGCAATGGCGGCGCTTTTACCGCAAGTTGCCTTTATGCTGCTAGACGAGCTGGCAAGTGCCGCACCATCTGCACGAAAGGAAGCAGGTGAAATTGCGGCAATGATGACCGCTGGGGGTTGGACATGGGGGCCAATTATATTGTCACATCTGGGGCTGTCTCCCCAGAAACCAGAGCCACCAGATGGGCGCAACGCGGCAATATGGAATCGGCTACCCGAATATACCGATTACACACCACAGATTGATCCTGGCACACAGCCTGTTTTGCCTGATGCGGCGCGCGAACGGCTACAGGATATGCTGGGACAAAGCGCAGAAATGCGTGAAAGCCAGTCGGATTATGCCGCCGCCATCACAGCCAGCTTTGACCGCCCAGACGCCGGACCTGCACCAACATTGGTGCTGGCTGAAGCTGGCACAGGGACAGGCAAGACATTGGGTTATCTGGCACCTGCATCCCTTTGGGCGGAAAAGAACGGTGCCGCCGTATGGATTTCCACCTATACACGTACGCTGCAACACCAGATTGCGGCCGAACTTACCCGTCTGTATCCCAATGCCGAAACGCACGCTCAAAAAGTTGTTCTGCGCAAAGGACGGGAAAATTATCTTTGTTTGCTGAATCTTGAAGAAGCACTGGGGACGATGCCAGGGCAACCACGTAATGCTACCGCATTGGGCTTGATGGCACGCTGGGCAGGGGCAACAAATGATGGCGATCTGACAGGTGCCAGCTTTCCGGCATGGTTGATGGATTTGCTAGGGCGCGCCCAGACAATTGGTCTGGCTGACCGACGTGGTGAATGCGTACATGCGGCTTGTGCGCATTATAATAAATGCTTTGTCGAAAAATCGACCCGCAGTGCCAAGCGTGCCGATATTGTCGTGACCAATCATGCGCTGGTGATGATCCATGCTGCCTATGCCAGCAATGATGACCGGCGACGGCCAACGCGATATGTTTTTGATGAAGGGCATCACGTATTTGATGCGGCTGACAGTGCCTTTTCCGCTTATCTTAGCGCTGGTGAAACGGCCGAATTACGGCACTGGATACGCGGCGGTGAAGATGGACGGCGGGGACGTGCACGCGGCTTGAAACGGCGCCTAGAGGATTTGATTGCTGGTGATAATGCGGCGATGGCCGATCTGGAAGCCGCTTTGGAATTTGCCCGTGATCTGCCAGGTCAGGGCTGGCAGAAACGATTATCAGCGTTTCAGCCATTGGGACCTGCCGAAAGCTTTTTCATGCATGTACGCAACAGCCTTTATGCGCGCGCGGCTGATCCCGAAAGCCAATATGATTTACAAA